>JBFWJM010000017.1:0-22513 GCA_050253205.1 Desulfovibrionaceae bacterium | reverse complement strand
GAAATGGGCCCAGAACGAGGCCGAGCCCAGGGCCGCGACGAATGCGCCGAACGCCTCCTCGGGCATGGGCAGCACGGCCGCGCCCACGGCCAGGGCCGTGGCCTTCCAGAAGGCCCAGAGCGCGGCAAGGACCACGGCGTAGTGCAGCAGGGGGCGCAGGCGGTTCATCTCACCACAACTCCTCCACGGCGCGGCGCAGCTCCGTGAGCAGGTGGAAATAGGCGTCTGTCTGGCGGTGGTCCGGGCTGCCGAAGCCGGGGTTCTCGAACACGCGCGCCGGGGCCGAGGGCCGCCCGGCCATGATGGCGATGCGCTTGCCCAGGTAGACCGCCTCCTCCAGGGAGTGCGTCACCAGCAGGTACGGCACGCGGCGGCTGGCCCAGGTGGCAAGGAGCGTCCGCTGGAGCTTTTCCCTGGTCAGGGCGTCGAGGGAGGAGAACGGCTCGTCCATGAGCAAGAGGCGCGGGTTGGAGACGTACGCCCGGGCGATGGCCACGCGCTGCTTCTCCCCGCCGGAGAGCTGCGCGGGGTAGTCGGCGTCGCGCCCGGAGATGCCCAGCTCGGCCAGCTGCGCCCGGGCGCGCTCCCGCCGC
Organism: Desulfovibrionaceae bacterium; assembly: GCA_050253205.1. GTDB lineage: Bacteria > Desulfobacterota > Desulfovibrionia > Desulfovibrionales > Desulfovibrionaceae > JAHJKV01. The sequence goes on along the minus strand of JBFWJM010000017.1, from coordinate 21,920 downwards.
TCGCCACGGCCCACACCGCGAATCTTGAGCCCCAGGGCCACGTTTTCGAGCACCGTTCGCCAGGGGAGCAGGCCGTAATCTTGGAGGATGATGGAAATATCCGCCCGCGGGGCGGTGACGGGCTCGCCGTCGAGGAGCACCTCGCCCTCGTCCGGCTTGGTCAGCCCCGCGAGGAGGTAGAGCAGCGTGGTCTTGCCGCAGCCCGAGGGGCCCACCACGGCCAGGGTCTCGTCCCTGCCCAGGGCGAGGTCCACCCCCCGGAGCACCGGGTCGCCCGGCTTGTGGCATTTGGTGAGGCTCTTTGCCGTGAGCATTCGACTGCTACGGGGCCACCGGAGAGACGGCGTCTTCGTAGGCCATGGGGGTCTTGAGCATGCCCGCGCCGTCCATCCAGGCCGTGACCTCGCCGACCTCCGCCGGGGAAGGCAGGGCGGGCGCGGGGAAGCGGTACACCGGGAACGACCCCGCCAGAGGGCCGGGCACGCGGCAGGTGCGGACCATGAGCCCGCGCCAGCGCTCGGGGTCCGCTCCGATGGCGGCCACGGCCTTGGCGTAGGCGGCGTTAAAGCGGGCGTTGACCCCGCTCTCCGGGGTGCTGAAGCGGCGGTCCAGGGCGAGGATGGTCAGGGGCAGGTCGAGGTCCTCGGCCGTGGCGGCCACGCTGCCGCCCTGAAGCTCCGCCAGGGAAAGCAGCGCCTCGGGCAGGATGGCGCAGTCGAGCTGGCCCTGGGCCAGCATCTGCATGCGGATGGGCACCTTCTTGACCTCGACCTTCTCGAAGTGACCCTCTGCGAGGCCGTGCTTCTCCATGATCTTGTCCAGCAGGAAATCCATGATCGTGGCCTTGGAATACCCGGCCTTGCGCGCCCTGAGGTCCGCCAGGGATGCTCCGGCGAGCTTCGGCGAGGTGACCACGCCGAACATGCGCTGCCCGGGGGTGGTCCGGTAGCTGGTGAGGACCACGGGCATGTCCACGCCGTTTTGCAGCAGGAGCACGGCGGCGATGAGGTCGCCGAAATAGCCGTCCAGGTGCCCGGCCTGCAGCGCCACGTCGCGCTCCAGGGCGGAGTTGAAGCTCACCAGCTCCACGTCGAGGCCCTGCTCGGCGAAGTAGCCCTCCTCCACGGCCACGCGAAGCGGCAGCGTATCGAGCACGGGGAGCACCCCGAAGCGGAGGGGGGTGCCCGCCCGGGCCGCCTGGAGCGGGAGGCAGAGCAACACGGCGAGGAGCAGCGGGAGCGCTTTGTTCATGCGACGGTTCCTTGTTCGGCTTGGATGGCTCGGAGACCGTTCTTGTAATGGCTTCGCGCCAAAGGTTCAAGTGTCCGTTGAAGCGGGCCGGTCTCTCTTGCTGTCAGGGTTCACCGTAGAGCGCCCGGCGCAGTTCCCCGGGTTCCATGACGCCATCCTCCAGGCAGATCTCCTCCACGGTGCGGCCCGTGGCGTGGGCCCTGTTGGCTATCTCCGCCGCCCGGTCGTAGCCCAGGTGCGGCACGAGGTTGGTGACGATGGCCAGGGAGCGCGCCACGTTGCGCTCCAGGCCCGGAGCCGCCGCGAGCCCGCGCACGCACTTCTCGTCCAGGGCCTTGGCCGCGTTGGCCAGGAGCTCCATGGCTTCGAGCAGGTTGTGCGCCACCACGGGGAGCATGGTATTGAGCTGGAAATACCCCCCGGCCGCGCCCCAGGCCACGGCGGCGTCGTTGCCCACCACCTGGGCGCAGACCTGGGCCACCACCTCGGGGATCACCGGGTTGACCTTGCCGGGCATGATGGACGAGCCGGGCTGGAGCGCGGGGAGCGCCAGCTCACCCAGGCCCAGGCGAGGGCCGGAGCCCAGCAGCCGGATGTCGTTCGCCACCTTGGCCATGGACACGGCGGCCACGCGCACCGCGCCGGAGAGCTCGGCGGCGGAGTCCACCGTGGCCTGGGCCTCGAAGTGGTTGGCGGCCTCCACGAGGGGCAGCCCCGTGAACTCGGCCATGCGGGCGATGACCCTGGGGGCGAACTCCGGGGCCGCGCCCAGGCCGGTGCCCACGGCCGTGCCGCCCAGGGCCAGGGCGCACAGGCGCGGGGCCACGGCGTCCAGCCGCTCGCAGGCCAGCTCCATCTGCCGGGCGAAGGCCGAGAACTCCTGGCCCAGGGTCATTTCCACGGCGTCCTGGAGGTGCGTGCGGCCGATCTTGCGTATGCCCGCGAACGCCTCGGCCTTCTCGTCCAGGGCCTTGGCGAGCTCCAGCAGTTGCGGCAGCAGCTTGAACTTGAGGAGCATGAGCGCCGAGAGGTGCAGCGCGGTGGGGATCACGTCGTTGGACGACTGGCAGCGATTCACGTGGTCGTTGGGATGGACGCGGCCCTTGGTGCGCGGCTCGCCGTCCAGTATCTCGTTGGCCCGGGTGGCGATGACCTCGTTGAGGTTCATATTGGTGGAGGTGCCGGACCCGGTCTGGAAGACGTCCACCACCAGGTGGGCGTCGAACTCCTCCTCCATGACCTCGCCTGCGGCCTGGATGATGGCGTCGGCCACGTCGGGCTCGATGAGCCCGAGCTCGGCGTTGACCTCGGCGGCCGTTCGCTTGATGAGCGCCACGCAGAAGTGGAACACGGGCGGCAGCGTGGCCCCGCTGATGGCGAAATTCTCCACCGCCCGTTGGGTGGACGCGCCGTAGTACATGCCCGCCGGGACGCGGACCGCGCCCATGGAATCCGTTTCTTCCCTGTAGTCCATGCACTTCCCTCGGTGTTTTCGGTTGCTGGCGGCACCCTGCCGCCCTGCCCCGCATCCGCTTTCAGGCCTCTGCCCGGCCGCCTGCGCAGTCCTCGCCCGCCCGCTGGCGGTTTTGAGCGGCGTTCCGGCTGGCCGCGCGGAGGGCATCGGGCCCGGCGAACTCCGCTGCCTCGGTCGCCCTTCCACTGCTTTCCCCCACCATCGCCCGCCAACAACGCCCGCCAACAACGCCCGCACGCAGGCCGTTCAAGAATGATGAGATGCGCGGCGCGAGGGGACAGCAGAGCCGAAGCGTACTCTTCTGTACGTGAGGCGTTGATGTCCCCGATGCAACGAAGCAATCGCGCCTTTTTCAACGGCCTGCAGGGAGCTTGCGGACAACCATAAGCCGAGGTTCCGTGAAATCCTCCATGGCGAAACGCACGCCCTCGCGGCCCAGGCCCGAATCCTTGACCCCGCCGTAGATCATCTGGTCCGAGCGCCAGCTTGGCACGTCGCCGATGATGACCCCGCCCACTTCGAGGGTTTCCCAGGCGCGGTGGGCCTTGTGGATGTCGCGGGTGAAGATGCCCGCCTGGAGCCCGAAGGCGGAGTCGTTCACCACCTTCAGGGCCTCGTCGTAGTCCGCGAAGGTTTCCAGCACGGCCACGGGCCCGAAGACCTCCTCGCACCAGAGGGGCTCGGAGTGGGGCACGCGCTCCAGGAGCGTGGCCTCAACGAAAGCCCCCTCGCCCCCGCCGCCGCAGAGCAGGGTAGCCCCGGAGGCCACGGCGCTGCGTATCCACTCGCGCATGCGCTCGGCCTCGCGGATGGAGATGACCGGGCCGATGAAGGTTTCCTCGTTGTGCGGGTTGCCCATGACCAGGGCCTCCGTGGCGCGCACGAGCAATTCCGTGAACCGCTCGCGGACGCGCTCATGGACGAGGATACGCTGCACGCCCACGCAGCTCTGGCCCGACTGGTAGAACGCGCCGAAGACAATGCGCGAGACCGCGTCCTCCAGGTCGGCGTCGTGGTCCACGATGCAGGCGGCGTTGCCGCCGAGTTCCAGGGTCACGCGCTTCTTGCCCGAGCGTTCCTTGAGCTTCCAGCCCACCTGGGGCGAGCCCGTGAAGGAGAGGAGCTTCAGCCGTTCGTCGGTGGTGAAGCGGCCCGCGCCGTCGCGCCCGCAGGGCAGGATGGAGAACGCGCCCTCGGGCAGGTCCGTCTCGGCGAGGGTTTCGCCGATGAGCAGCGCGCCGAGCGGGGTGAGGCTCGCGGGCTTGAGCACGAAGGGGCAGCCCACGGCGAGCGCTGGGGCCACCTTGTGCGCGGCGAGGTTCAGGGGAAAGTTGAACGGCGAGATGAACGAGAGCGGGCCCAGGGGCACACGCCGGGTGAAGGAGGTGTACCCCGTGGTGCGCGGGGTGCGGTCCATGGCCTCCACCTCGCCCCGGTGGCGCACGCATTCCTCCTCGGCGATCTTGAAGGTCTCGATGAGCCTGCCCACCTCGCCCCGGCTGTCGCGGATGGGCTTTCCGGCCTCGATGCACAGGGTCCGGGCCAGCTCCTCGGCGCGCTCGGTGAAGCGGCGCACGCAGTGGCGCAGCACGGCCTGGCGCTCGTGGGCGGCCATGTCGCGCATAGGCCCGGCGGCCGCCTCGGCCATGCCGATGGCCTCGTCGATGGCGGCGTCGTCCGCGAGGGCCACGCGCGTGGCCACCTCGCCGGTGAACTTGTCGCGCACCTCAAGGTCCGCGTTGGGGCTCTGGGCTCGGCCTCCGAGGTAGTAGGGATAGGTCTCTCGCAGCATGGTTCGCTCCTACAATATGCAGGTCTTCTCCTTGAGTTCCTTGAGGAAGACCTTTTCGTTCTCGGAATAGTCCACGGGCAGGTCGATGAGATGGACGCCGGGCGCGCCCAGGCAGGCGCGCAGGGTGCGGGCCAGGTCGCCCGGCTCCTTCACCCGGTGGCCCTTGGCCCCGTAGCTGCGGGCGTAGTCCACGAAGTCGGGGTTGCCGAAGTCGAGGCCGTAGACCGGCAGGTCCATGCCGCCCTGCTTCCACTTGATCATGCCGTAGCCGTCATCACGCAGGATCAGGACCACGAGATCGAGGCCGAGGCGCACGGCGGTTTCCAGTTCCTGGGAGTTCATCATGAACCCGCCGTCCCCGCAGATGGCCAGCACCTTGCGCCCGGGGTTGAGCATCTTCACGGCGATGGCCACGGGCAGCCCGGCGCCCATGGAGGCCAGGGCATTGTCCAGCAGCACGGTCTTGGGCTCGTAGGCCTTGTAGTTTCGCGCGAACCATATCTTGTACATGCCGTTGTCCAGCGAGAGCACGCCGTCCTCGGGCAGGGCCCGGCGCACGATGTCCACGATGTTCTGCGGGCGCATGGGCACGGTTTCCTCAAGCGGGCAGTGGTAGACGTTCTCGTCGATCTCGGCCTTGATGCGCGAGAAGTAGTCGCGGTCCATGCCCGCACAGTCGCCGATGCGCGCGGTGATCTGCTTGATGCTCTCGGCCACGTCGCCCACCACCTCGTGCTGGGGGAAGTAGACGTCGTCGATGGGCGCGGGCTCCTGGCTCACGTGGATCACGGTGAGGCTGCCGTCGTGCATGAAGAACGGCGGTTTCTCCACCACGTCGTGGCCCACGTTGATGATCACGTCCGCCGAGGAGATGGCGCAGTGCAGGTAGTCGCCGTCGGAGAGCGCGGCCGTGCCGAGGGAGCAGGGGTGCCGCTCGTCCACCACGCCCTTGCCCATCTGCGTGGTGCAGAAGTACATGCCGGTCTTGTAGAGCAGGTTGTAGAGCTCGTGGCCCACGTTTTCGCGGTCGGCCCCGGCGGCGATGACCAGCAGCGGGCGCTTGGCGTTCTCGATGATCCGGGCGGCCTTCTCCACGGCCCGGGTGGAGGCGTTGGGCCGGTAGTGCTCGATGACCGGGAAGGGATGGCCGTCGGCCACGTGGGAGGCGATGTCCTCGGGCAGCTCCAGATGCACGGGGCCGGGCTTTTCCTGCTCGGCGATGCGGCAGGCCTCGCGCACGAGGCCGGGCACGTTGTGCGCGTGGACGATCTGCCGGGTAAACTTGGTGATGGGCGACATCATGCGCACCACGTCGATGATCTGGAAGCGCGCCTGTTTGCTCTTGGTGATGGGCTTCTGCCCGGTGATGAAGAGCGCGGGCCAGCCACCGAGGTAGGCGTACGACACGGCGGTGACGAGGTTGGTGGCCCCGGGGCCCAGCGTGGAGAGGCAGACCCCGGCCTTGCCCGTGAGGCGGCCCACCGTGGCGGCCATGAACCCGGCGGCCTGCTCGTGGCGGGTGAGCACGAGCCGGATGGACGACTCGCGCAGAGCCTCCAGCAAGTCCAGGTTCTCTTCTCCTGGAATGCCGAAGACGTAGCGCACACCCTCGTTCTCCAGCGCCTTCACGAACATTTCCGCCGCGTTCATCGTCACCTCTCGTCGTGCGTTCGGGCGGGTGTTGCCGCCCCTCGATTCCGGCCCTGGCCCGGGCCCGGGTCCAGGCCCGGGCCTTGGCCAGGCTCCGGCCTATTCCAGGCCCAGCTCGCGCGCGGTGAGCGCCTTGCGCCCCGCGCCCTCGATGATGGACGCGGCCAGCGCGCAATCCGGCGAGCCGGAAGCGCGCACCGCCACGGCCAGGGCTGCCACGCGCCGCTCCTGTGCCAGATAGGCGTGGACCACCTCGCGCACGCCGCGCGCGCGAACCAGCGGGTCCACCCAGCCCAGGCCTTCGTTGTACAGGATTTTCGACGCAATGTAAGCCGCCAGCAGGGCATGCTGGTGCGCACGGGGAATGCGCCCCAGGATGCGTTCGGGATACCGCTGCGCAAACACCGCAGGACAATAGGCCAGCAGCAGGTCGTGCAGGACGGGCTCCGTTGCCGGGTCCGCGTCGTCCTCCCGGAGCACGGCGGCGATGTCGTCGCAGAGGGTATTGATGGCGCGGGAGAGGCGGTAGGAGAGGTCCGTGAGGGTCTGCGACCCGCCGGAGAGCCTGCGCTCGCGCAGGAGCACGCGGGCCTCGCTGCGCGCGCGAAGGCGCAGGATGTCCAGCAGTTGGACCACGTACTGGTCCTTGATCTCCAGGAATTCGTCGTCCGAAAGGGCCAGTCCGGCCAGGATTTCATACGAGGAGCAGATGACACCGGTCTTGTTGGCCGAGGGGCCGGGCACGCAGAGCACGCCGTGCTCCTCGAAGCGGGCGCGGGCCCCTGCGGAGATGAAGATGTTCGCCCCTTCCACGATGCCCCGGGCCGAGGGGGTGCCGTCCGGCCCCAGGAAGCGGTGCCAGTTGCGCTCGTTGATGGTGTCGGGCCTGCCGCCGGAGGGGATGAACAGGTCGGCCCGGGCGGTGTTGTGCAGGTCGTCGCGCGCACGGACGCCCTCGGGGGTGTCCGTGGAGCGCACGAAGGCCCCCTGACCTTTGAGCATGGCGGGGTCGAACTGATGCGCCCGGCCCACGGCCCCGATGAGCCGCAGAAGCTCGCCGTGGTCCAGGCCGTCCGGGTCGTACACGGCCCCGTGCCCGTCGCTCATGGCCACGATGCGCGCGTTCTCCCCGTATTCGCGGATCAGGATCTTGACCACGTTGGAGGCCACGTCCCCGGCGGGGCCGCCCGTGAGCTTCACGGTGAAGGGCTCGGCCAGCGGGTCGATGCCCAGGGCCTTGAGCACCTCGTCGGCGAAGACCACCACCCCCTCGCTGGTGACGCCGTACTGCTTGTGGCTGATGCCCACTCGGGGCTTGGAGCTCATGAACGCGGCGGGCCAGCGGTAGCCCCTTTTGGCCGCGCGCACCACGATCCAGCGGATGTGGTCCGGGGTGATGTTCTCGTCCGGGCCGAGGTAGATGATCTCGTCGCGGTTCAGGTAGTCCACCACGTGCGGGTCGAGCCTGCCGTCCTTGTCCGTGGCCAGGAGGTCGAGGAAGGAGTCGACCATGGACTTGAGGGCCAGGTCGGCCTCGGCCTGGGGCCCGAGGAGCAGCACGGCCTTGCTCCCGCCCTCGGGGATGTCCTTGTTCTTGTATTGCTGGGCGCGGGCGAGCTTGGTCACCTCGTCGAAAAGGCGATTGGACTCGATCTCGAACTGCTCCTGTGTGCGCGTCGGCACCAGGCGCACGCCGCCACGGGCCATGTCGCGGTAGCGCACCTGGAAGCCGAAGCAGTGCGGCCCGTGGAAGCAGTAGAAGCCGAAGGGCGGCTCCTCGTCCTGCCCGCCCTCGCCGCGCGGCAGCACGGCCGGGTTCATGCGGAAGGAGAGGCCGAAGCGCCCGGGCACGAAGTAGTTGGTGCGCTGCACGTTCTGGAAGAAGCGCAGCACGTAGCCGAGAATCTTGCGCTCCACGTCGTCGGTGATGTCGCGCAGGAGGCGGTGGACGTCCTCTCGCAGGGCCGCCGTGGCTGCGGCGCGGTCCCCCGCGAAGGCGGGGTCGAAGCGCGCCTCGAAGAACCGGGCCAGGAGGTCCAGGGCGTCGCGGTTGCGCAGGGCCGCGCGCACGATGGACGCGGAGGTGTATTTGTAGATGGACTTGCGGATGAGAAACTGGTGGGCGAACTCGCAGGCGGCCTGCATGAGCATGACCCGGCCGATCTCCCAGCCGTTCTCCTCGGCCAGGCGCTCCAGCCCGTGGAAGGCGAACCACTTGATGGTCTTGAGCTGGCGCTCCAGCCTGCGCCAGCCTTCGGAATCCTCCGCAAGGCCGCCCTCGCCGCGCTCCACGTAGAAGCTCATGACGAGCTGGGTTTCGCCCCGGCTCTCGAACTCGTCGCCGTACGCCCGGCGGACCAGGTACCCCTCCCGGGTGAAGATCTTGAGCGCGGCCGTGAGCACGCCCCGGGCGGGCGGGTTGGCCATGGCCACCATGACCCTGTCCACGCCCTCTCCGGCGTCCGGGTCCAGGCGCAGGTGCACGCGCTCCGTCCCGGCCAGGCAGCGGCACATCTCGAAATGGCGGATGGCCCGGCCGGGCTCGAACTTGTCCACGTAGTCCTCCGTGGCCGTGGCCAGGAACGCGCGGAACTCCTCCTCCCCGCCGGGAATCTCCAGCCCCTCGGCCCCGACGGAGCGCAGCGCCGCCTCGAAGGGCGCGCCTCCGGCCTCGCACTGGGGCTGCTCGTCCAGGAGGTAGGTATCCAGCCGCAGGGACTTGTCCCGCGTGCTGTAAAGCCTGGCGGTGCGGATGCGCGTGTCGGCCAGGGTGGCCACCGCGTCGGTGAGGGTGCGCATGTCGCAGCCGGGCATGATGTGCGTCACCCTGGTGCCGCAGGGGGAGCGCAGGGTCAGGGTCCTGCGCTGGCTGAGCACCTGGCCGGAGACGAGGGCGTGCAGATGGTCGAGCTGTTCCTGCCCGGAGTGCGTGCGGAAGTAGTATTCGGGCATCTGCTCCAGGAACCAGGGCACGAGTTTCCGGGCCTCCCGCTCCAGGGTCGCGTTCAGGGCCGCGCGCATGTTGTCGGCATGGCCTTGGGGATGGATTTCGGGGTGGCCTGCTGTTTCGGCGGGGGCGTGTGGCTCGGGCATGTGCTCTCCTTGCTGGGTCGTGATCGCTGATTCTGCCGCAGAGGGGAATTTCCGGTCTGGATACCACACTCCGCGCCGCGCGGAAACCGATTTCTGCCGAATATGACAGAAGAAACGTCACGTTAGCGGCAACTGCACCCAACCCTCGCCCAGCCTGCCAACCCCGGACCCCCAAAAACCTCGCAGCAGGACGGCACAACGAAAACAGGCCGTCCTCATTACGAGAACGGCCTGGTCAGCACATGAAATCAACAAAAATACGGAAACAACAACCAAAAACAGCTAATTCTTCAGCAGGAGTTTCTGGATGTCGCTGAGCTCCTTGAACGAGGTGTTGGCGTTCACCTCCGCGTCCACCACGGCCAGGAACTCGTCGTAGGTGATGCGCGAAAGGTCCACCAGGATGCCCCGCAGGCGGAAATATTCCTGCATGAAGGCCATGAGCTGGGGGCGCAGCACGAGCTTGTTGAGCGCGTTGGCGCTGTCCAGCGTGGTCAGGGGCTTGTTCATGCCCCCGAGGTGGAAGAACTCCAGGCGCGTGCGCCCGTCCGTGATCACGCCCATCATGTTGAAGGTGGAAAGCCCGGCGGCGTACTCGTCCGTGACGCCGGGAAACTGCGCCACGTCGGCCTTGGGGTAGAGCCCGCAGAAGACGAGCATGCCGTCCTCTCGCTGGAGCATGGTGTGGCGAAACACGGACTCGTCCCGCTGCTTCTTGGCGGCCTTCACCGTCTCGTAGAGGTCCGCCGCAAAGGAGGCGCAGAGCATCTCGGTTACCTTCTCGTCCATAAGGTTCTCCTGTGATCCTGGTGGATTCTTCTTTAGAAAAGTCCTTCCAAGGGGCCGCCGCGCGCGGCCATGGCCTCCACCCGGCGCTCCACGTCCGGGTCCGCTTCGAGCGGGGGGGCGTGGTAGGTCTTGAGCCGGGCATCCACCACCAGGGCCTCTTCCGCACCCCAGTGCTTGAGGTGGGTGAAGGCCCCGGCCCCGTAGATGTCCGTGGCGGGGTCCGAGCGGGTGAAGACCACCCAGAGGAAGTTGTCCCAGCCTGCGGCGGTGAAGGGCGCGTCGTCCACCACGCAGACCAGGGGGAAGGCGCATTCCGGGTCGGCCAGCCCCTGCCCGGCCAGCGCCCGGGCCAGTTCCTCCAGGCGGGGGTCGGCCTGGTCGCGCTCCTTGTCATGGGGCGGGCCGTTCAGCAGCAGTATGCCCGGCGCGAGCACCCTCGCCCCGCCGAAGCCTAGCGGCAGCCGCAGGGCCGGAGCCTCGCTCCCGAGCCTGCGCCGGGGCGCGCCGCAGGCGGCCCAGACGAGCTTGGACCCCTGGTTCAGACTGATGCCCGAATAGTCCAGGGTGTCCATGGTGGTGCGGGTGATGAAGTGCAGGTCGCGCCGGAGGTCCGTGCGCTCCAGCAGATGGCGGAAAAAGGCGGGGATGTCGTGGGCGGTGAGGCCGGGGTCGTCCTCCCGCGCGCCGAGCAGCACGTACTTGGAGAGCGAGGTCTGGGTCTGACCCAGCAGGGACATGGCACAGGTGAGCAGTTCCTGGGGCGTGCGCTCGGAGGCGAAGGGCACGTACCGCTCGCTGCCCACGGCCAGCAGCAGCGGGTGGACCCCGGCGGCGTCCACGGCGTGGACCTCGTGGACCCCGGCGAAGACCTTGGAGACCATGGGCTCGGTGAGCTCGTGGATGAAGGCCCCGAAGACCGTGTCCTCCTGGGGGGGGCGGCCCACGGTGGTGAACGGCCAAACCGCGTCCTTGCGGTGCAGGACCTTCTCCACCCGGAGCACCGGGAAGTCGTGGGCCAGGGAGTAGTATCCCAGGTGGTCGCCGAAGGGGCCCTCGGGCTTTTCCACGCCCGGCACGATGGTCCCGCAGATGGCGAAGTCCGCCTCGGCCAGCACGGGCAGCCCGTTCGGCCCCGGGGCCATGCCCACGCGGCGGCCGCCCATGGCCCCGGCGAAAAGCAGCTCGGCGATGCCCTCGGGCAGCGGCATCACCGCCGCCAGGGTCATGGCGGGCGGCCCGCCCACGAAGACGTTGACCTTGAGCGGCTGGCCCAGGCGGATGGCCTCTGCGTGGTGGTGGCCGATGCCGCGATGGATCTGGTAGTGCAAGCCCACCTCGCGGTCGGGCTCGTACTCGCCCCCCGTGAGCTGCACGCGGTACATGCCGAGGTTGGAGCGGGCAAAGCCTGGGCGAACCGGGCTCTCGGAGTAGACCTGCGGCAGGGTCACGTAAGCGCCGCCGTCCATGGGCCATGACACGAGGTGCGGCAGCGCGGAAATGGTGGTTTCGCACTCCAGCACCGGGCCGCTGCGGACCCTCTTGGCCATGGTGTGCAGCCCGGCGAGGCCCAGGCGCGGCAGGTCCCACGGGCGCTTCAGCAGTTCCATGGGCTCGGCCTTGATGGCCAGCATGCGCTCCACGGTGCGCAGGGTGTCGCGGAAGAGGAAGCGCGCGCGCTCCAGGGTGCCGAAGAGATTGCAGACCATGGGAAAGCGCGTGCCGCGCACGTTCTCGAAAAGCAGGGCGGGCCCGCCCGCCTCGCAGGCGCGCCGCTGGATGACCCCGGCCTCCAGCCGGGGGTCGACCTCCGCCGTCACGCGGAGAAGCTGGCCGTGGGCCTCCAGGTCGCGCAGGCACTCGCCAAGATTCCTATACCCCATGTTCTTCCCCCTGGGCGGCTTCGTCATCCTTGGCCACAGGCGCTTCCCCCGGCTCCGCAGAGGCAGGCTGGAACCCGCCGAGCCATTGGTCCAGCGGTACGATTTCCGGCGGTTCGCCGTTGGCGTGGAACCAGGAGTCCACGGCAAAAGGGGTGCCCGAACGCTCGAAAACCACCGCCGTATTGTGCGCGGTGAACACCGAGCCGCCCCGGTGCTCCGGCGGGCCCACGCGATGATAGCGCAGCACGCCGAGGCGCTCCAGCAGCAGGAGATAGACCGTGGTGTTGGTGGTTTCGGCCACGCAATCGAGCTGGCCCCCGGCCGCTCCGTCGCGGCGGTTGCGCTCCAGGTCTCCGTCGGTTCCGGTGCGCCGCCCCGCCATGTGCTCCAGCCTGGCCACGGCCAGGGCGATGCGGGCGCGCTCGTCGGGAGCATCCACCGCCTCGCCCCGCGCCCCGCCCCAGAACAGGCCGCGCAGTTCGTCGAGGTCCGTGCGGCCAAGCTCCAGACCGCCCTTGAGGCGGCAGCCGAACCCGGTGCAGACGGTCAGGGTTTCGCCAAGAGCGGCGGCGGCGGGCTCCGGCACCCCGCGCCAGGAAAGGTACTGCCCTGGCGACTGCGTGCGCACGGCGCAGCCCGGCAGACAGAGCGGGAGCAGCACGAGGCACGCCAGCACGAGGCTCCGGGGGCGTCCCTTGCAATGCGCCTTGAGCGTTATGAGGGTGGAAGCTGGTGCGTGCACGAAGGTCCTCTCCCCCGTCCAGGCGGGGAGCATCCACATAGCCCACCTCGTGGCGCTTGTCGAGAAAGCTCCCCGCTCTATCGATTGACAATATCGCCTTCCATGACCCATAGATGGACCAGGAGAACAAACAACCTCCCGAAGGCCATGACCGTCAATCTACTGAGCATCTTTCTCGCCGTCTTTTTCACGCTGGTGGTCATTTTGCTCGTGTTCCACCAGCGCAACGTGGAGCTCATCCAGAGCACCAGGTTCAACTACGCCCTGAAAACCCAGAAAATCCACAAGCAGATCGAGGCGGCGAAAAAGTCCATCCTCGCCCTGCACGAGAAGATCGACGAAACCAGGACCGAGCTGCAAAAGATATCGGAGCGATAAGGCGGTGCTGCTGTTCTTCATCCTGGTCGGCGTGAGCCTCGTGCTCTTCTTCCTGCTCTACAACTACATGGCCACGATCTACGCGGCCCGCCGCAAGGCCATAGAGGGGGAGTTTCGCAAGGTCACGGACACCCTGCGACGCATGGAGCAGGAAAAGTACGCGCTGAGCACGGAGCTCTCGGACCTGGAGAGCAACCTCACCCTCGCCCAGCACGACATGCGGCCCACGCCGCAGCCCCGGCCGAACCCGGCCAGGGCCGAGGTTGCCGAGGACAAGGACCAGATTCGGGGGTCGTACCTGATCACCAACGGGCTCATCACCGTGGAGCAGCACGCCAAGGCCATGAGCCTGAAGGAAAAGATGCGCATGGACGTGGTTTCGGTGTGCCTGGCCCTGGGGTTCATCGACCAGCCCACGGCCAAGCGCGTGCAGAAGGAAGCCCGCTGACCCCCTACCAGACACACCGGAAGCGGCCGTCGTGGGCCTGCTCCCCGGCGATCCGGAAAACGGACCTGTCCGGCTTGAAGCGCTTCTGCCGCTGGTTGTTGCAGGTGTGGCAGAGCCAGTCCGGGAAGGCGCAGTCCAGGCAATAGGGGCGGAATTCATCGCACGGCCCGTTCCATGCGCGTTTGAGCCCCAGGGCGCACGCGCCGCGCCCATAAACGCAGCACCGGCAATCCGTGGCCGATCTGATGGTGTGTTTCATGGCGACCCTCGCAGGGGAGTTGCTCCAGTGTGCAGCAACGCACGGGCAGGCGGCGAAGGCAATTATTATCCCCTGAATACGAACCCGGCAGAGGCAGACAAAAAAAGGACCCACGTCCATGACGACGCAGGTCCTGATTTATCTGGTGGGCCATGCAGGATTCGAACCTGCGACCTCATGCTCCGGAGGCATGCACTCTATCCAACTGAGCTAATGGCCCGTGTGAGGGGGTATGGCTATGCCAACCGCCCCGAACTGTCAAGACTCTAGCGCAATTGAACCGCCCGGACAAGGCGGGCGAGGACCAGGGAAAGCATTCAACGCGGCGGCGATGGCCGCTCCGCCTTGTCATGCGCCGCCGGGAGCGATAAACTCCGGAGCATGAAAAAACGCATTGTCCTTGCCGTTACCGGCGCGAGCGGCACCATCTACGCCGCCACCCTGGCCGAGGAACTGGGCTCCCGCGACGACGTGGAGCTGCACGTGGTCATCTCCCATGCGGCGGAGAAGGTCATGCAGCTGGAAACCGACCTCTCCCCCGTGGACCTGACCTCCCAGGCCCACGCGGCCTACGACGAGCACGACATCGCCGCGCCGCCAGCCTCGGGTTCCTGGCGGCATGCGGGCATGATCGTCTGCCCGTGCTCCATGGCCTCCCTGGCGGCCATCGCCAACGGCCTGGGCAACAACCTCATCCACCGCGCGGCGGACGTCTGCCTCAAGGAGGGCATGCCCCTGGTGCTCGTCCCCAGGGAAACGCCGCTCTCGGAAATCCACCTCCAGAACATGCTCGCGGCCAGGCGCGCCGGGGCCGTGCTGCTCCCGGCCTGCCCCGGCTTCTACCATCGGCCGCGCACCGTTGGCTCCCTGGCGGCCCATGTGGCGGGCAAGGCGCTCGACGCGCTGGGCGTCCCGCACAGGCTCTTCACCCGCTGGGGCGAATAACCCCCGGCCCACCTTCAAGCCCCAAGGAGCAGGCCATGCAGATCACCTGGTTCGGACACTCCAACTTCCGCATCGACTTCGACGGCAAATCCCTGTTCATCGATCCGTTCTTCGAGGGCAACCCCAGCGCGCCCATCGGCTACGACAAGGCTGGCCGTGCGGACCTCGTACTCGTGACCCACGACCACGGCGACCACGTGGGCCAGGCCGTGGAACTGGCCAGGGAGGGCGGCGCGCCCCTGGTGGGCGTGTTCGATACGGTGCAGAAGCTTGCGGGGCTGGGCCTCCCGGCCGAGTTCGGCGTGGGCATGAACATCGGCGGCACCGTGGAGCAGCTCGGCATCCGCATCAAGATGGTCCAGGCCATGCATTCCTCGGCCTCGGGCGCGGCCACGGGGTACATCCTGACCTTCCCCTCCGGCTTCACCCTCTACCACGCGGGCGACACCGGGCTCTTCCAGTCCATGGCGCTCTTCGCCGAATTCCACGACATCGACTTGGCGCTCCTGCCCGTGGGCGGCTGGTTCACCATGGACCCGGAGCAGGCGGCCTATGCCTGCAAGCTGCTCCGCTGCAAGCGGACCATCCCCATGCACTGGGGCACCTTCCCCATCCTGGAGCAGAACACGGACGGCTACGCGGCGGCGCTGCAAAAGCACGCCCCGGGCACGGAATTGCTGGTGCTGGAACCAGGGAAACCCACGGAAATAGACTAGCCCTCGCGGGCCCGGCGCAGTTCGCCCAGGGCCTCCAGCAGCCGGGCGGCCTTGGCCCGGCCGATGCCCGGCACGGCGGCCAGCTCCTCCGAGGTGGCCGCCAGCATGGCGTCGAGGGAGCCGAAGCGGTCCCAGAGCAGGCGGGCCGTCTTGGGGCCCACGCCTGGCAGGCCCATGACCTCGCTCTCCAGCACACGCTTCTTGCGCGCCCGGCGCTGGCGGCCGATGGAGTAGTCGTGGGCCGCGTCGCGGATGCGCTGGAGGTAGAGCAGTTCCGGGCTGCCGGGCTTCAGCGCCATGGGGTTCTTGCGGCCCGGGCGGAAGATGCGGTCCTCCAGCTCCCCGGCGCGGCGGCTCGGGCCCTTGGCTATGGCCGCCAGCGGCACCGGGGGCGCGCCCTCGCCCAGCCCCTCCCAGGCCGAGGCCACGGCCGCGAGCTGGCCCTTGCCGCCGTCGATGAGCAGCAGATCGGGCCAGGGCGGGCCGGACTCCGCCCGGCGCAGCGCCCAGGCCGCCAGCGCGCCGTAGTCGTCGGAGGCGCCCTCCAGCCCGGGCAGGGAGTAGACCTTGGAATCCTCTGGCACGCGGCGGCCCTCCTCGAAAACCACCACCCCGGCGCGCACGTCCGTGCCGCCCAGGTGGGAAATGTCCACGCACTCCACGCGGCGCACGGGCTCGGCCAGGCCCAGGCGGCGCAGGAGCAGCTCGGGCAGGTCCGGCCCCTGTGGGCGCTCCCCGGCGCGCACGGCCATCTTGCGCGCCACGTCCACCAGCCGCCGTTCGCGTTCGTCTCTCGGCTCGGCCAGCACCACCCTTCCCTGCCGCCTGTCCGAGAGGGTCTCGGCCAGCAGGTCCCCCTCGGGTTTCATGGGCAGCACGATGCGCGGCGGGATGAGCCTGGAGGCGGAATAGAACTGCACCAGGAAGCTCGCCAGCACCTCCTCGCCCTCCTCCAGGGTCAGCCCGGGCCAGAAGAAGCCCTTCTCGTCCAATAGCCGCCCCTGGCGCACGAAGAGCAGCCCCAGGCCCAGGCCGCGCCCGGTCTCGGCCAGGCCGAGCACGTCCATATCCGCCGGGGTGGAAAAGACCACGGCCTGGCGCTCCACCGTGCGGCGGATGGCCAGGAGCTGGTCACGGCAGGCGGCCGCCTGCTCGAAGCGCAGCCCCTCGGAATGCGCGCGCATGTCCGCCTCCAGGCGGTCCGTGAGCTCGGCGGTGCGCCCTTCGAGGAAGAGCCGCACCTTGCGCACCAGGGCGGCGTAGTCCTCCGGGTCCACGGGGTTGACGCAGGGGCCGAGGCACTGGCCGATGTCGTGGTTCAGGCAGGGCCGCACGCGGTTTTTAAACACGCCGTCCGAACATTTCCGCAGGGGGAAGGCCTTGCCCAGGAGCTTCCAGGTCTGGCGGGCGTCGGTGCCGGAGGTGAAGGGGCCGAAATAGGTGGAGCCGTCGCGCACCACGTTGCGCGTCACCATGAGGCGCGGGAAGTCCGAACGGCCGTCGAGCTTGAAGAGGAGGTATTGTTTGTCGTCGCGCAGGACCACGTTGTAGCGCGGGCGGTGCTTCTTGATGAGCGAGGCCTCCAGGAGCAGGGCCTCCTTCTCCGTGGCCGTGAGCAGCACGTCCACCCGGCGGATGCGCGCCACCAGCGCCCGGGTCTTGGCCGTGAGGCCCTTGGGGGAGCGGAAGTACGACGAAAGCCGCTTGCGCAGGCTGATGGCCTTGCCCACGTAGAGGATGCGGCCGGAGCCGTTCTTCATCAGATAGACGCCCGGGGCGTCGGGGTAGTCCTTGGGGACGAACTCGAAGTGCCGCTCTTCCATGTGGGGTGGTATTCCTTGGCCACAGGTTAGGCACCTGCGCCGGGGTTGGCAAGCGAGGTCCGTGGAGATGGCGGGAGTATAAAATTTTCGACGGTAAAAAAATTTTGACTTTTCTTGCCCCAACCCCTTGCGCACGTCGGTTGATCCCGATATAAGCCTCTTCAGGAATAGTGTTGATTGGTTTCTTCACACGCAAAAGAAGGAAGGAAAAACAATGAAACGCTTGGTTCTTATTGCGACCATGTTCGTTTTCGTCCTGGGCCTGGCGGCCACCGCTTCCGCGGCTGAGCTCACCGCCACCGGTTCCTGGAAAATCGCCCTGGGCTGGGTCGACAACATCGACTTCACCGACGGCGCCAACGGCGACGACTCCGAAGACGACATGATCCTTGAGCAGCGCGTCCGCACCTCGTTCACCTTCACGGCCAACGAGAACCTGCGCGGCGTCCTGCAGATCGAAATCGGCACCTCTCAGTGGGGTCGTCCCGGCAACGGCGCTGACCTCGCCGCTGACGACATCGCCATCGAAGTGAAGTCCGCGTACATCAACTTCGTGTGGCCCAACACTGACGTTGCGGTCTACGCTGGTGTCATGGGCATCGCCCTGCCCGGCGGCCCCGGCGGCTCCCCCATCTTCGACGAGGATGTGGCCGGTGCCATCGTGTCCGCTCCCATCACGGACAACATCTCCGTGCTGGGCGCTTACATGCGTCTCTTCGGCGACGTGAACGACACCCAGAACGACGGCGAAGCCAACGTCGACAACTTCCTCGACGCTGCTGCCCTGATCGTGCCCATGTCCTTCGACGGTTGGTCCGTCACCCCCTACGCCGCCTTCGTGTGGTCCGGTGACGAGTTCCTGAGCGACACCGCTCTGCTCGACGGCCTTGGCACCTCCAACTCCACCGCTGGTGACTCCGGCACCGGCGGCACTGGCGTGAACATCACCTACGCCGGTCTGACCTTCGACGTGTCCCTGCTCGATCCCATCACCATCGCTGGTGCCTTCCACTACGGCGCCATGCACGGTCCCTGGGAGCGCACCGACCGCGCTGGCTGGCTCGGTGAGATCGCCGTGGGCTACAACCAGCCCCTGCTCGGCGACTACGGCCTGTATCCTGAGCTGTACTTCGCGTACTCCTCCGGTGAAGACGGCAACGCCACTGGCGGCGACCTCTCCGGCGACGAATCCGACGCCAAGTCCGAGCGCCTGCCCCAGGTTGCCCAGTCCTACGCCGTTGGCACCTTCTTCTTCGGCAACGACTGGCTGGATGGCGAAGTCATCGACTCCGACAACTCCATGGGCTTCTGGACCCTGGGCCTCTTCCTGAAGGACATCTCCTTCGTTGAGGGCCTGACCCACACCATCAACGTCCTGTACATCAAGGGCACCAACGACGAGTCCATCGGCACCGTCGCTTCCGGTGCTCTGAACGGCGTCGCCTTCGGTGAGACCCTCACCGAGGAAGACTCCATCTGGGAGTTCGACCTGAACACCAAGTACCAGATCTATGACGAGCTGTCCGCCGTGGTCAACCTGGGCTACCTCAAGGGCGACTTCGACGAAGACGTCTGGACCGAAGCCCGCGACGGCGACGACGAAGACGCTTCCAAGATCTTCATGGGTATTGAGTACAAGTTCTAAGAACACCCAACCGCCAATCACACATTCCCGGTCGGGGCCTTCGGGCCCCGGCCTTTTTTTTCCCGGGGTCGCAGGGGGTTCGGGATTGATCCACCCCCGCTCCCTCGACTTTTGGCCCCACGCGCGTTTGGTATTCTCTTGCGGCACATCGCCGCCCAAGGAACGCCATCATGAACATTCTCGCTTTTGAATATCGGTCGCGCGACCAATGGCCCGCATTGCGCGAGCGGCTGGAAGAGCGCGCCAACCCCGCCTCGTCCGTGGACAAGGCCGTTGCCGAAATCCTTGCCGACGTTCGCGCCAATGGCGACGAAGCCCTCGCCCGTTACACCGCCAAATTTGACTGCCCGGGCTTCACCGCTGCCAAACTGCGCGTGCCGGGCGAGCACATCCGGGCCGCGCTGGAGGCCATCCCCGCAGAGGACCGCGCCATATTGGAGGAAGCCATCGCCAACGTGCGCGCCTTCCACGAGCGCCAGCGCCAGAACTCCTGGTTCACCACCGCGCCGGACGGCACCATCCTCGGCCAGATGGTCACCCCCGTGGACCGCGTGGGCCTCTACGTGCCTGGCGGCCAGGGCGGGGAGACCCCGCTCGTCTCCAGCCTGATCATGAACGCCGTGCCCGCCCAGGTGGCGGGCGTGGGGGAGATCGTCGTGACCTCCCCCCCCAGGAAGGACGGCACCCTCAACCCGCACATCCTGGCCACGGCCGCCCTGCTCGGGCTCGACGCCCTGTTCCTCTCGGGCTCCGCCTGGGCCGTCGCCGCCCTGGCCTACGGCACGGCGAGCATCCCCGCCTGCCACGTCATCGCCGGGCCGGGCAACATCTTCGTGGCCACGGCCAAGGCCCAGCTCATCGGCCAGGTGGGCATCGACATGATCGCCGGGCCGAGCGAGATCGCCATCCTGGCGGACGCCTCGGCCAACCCCGCCTGGCTCGCTGCGGACATGCTCTCCCAGGCGGAGCACGACCCCCTGGCCGCCTCCCTGCTGGTGACCACCAGCCTGCCCATGGCCGAGGCCGTGCGCGGCGAGCTCGACCTCCAGACCTCGCTCCTCCCCAGGGGCGACATCGCCCGCAAATCCCTGGAAGACTGGGGGGCCATCATCACCGTGCCCGACCTGGACCGGGGGATGGAGCTGGTGAACCTGCTCGCACCCGAGCACCTGGAACTCGCCGTGGACGACCCCTGGGCCATCGTCGGCAAGGTCCGCCACGCGGGGGCCGTGTTCATGGGCCACCACTGCCCAGAACCCGTGGGCGACTACTTCGCCGGGCCCAACCACGTGCTGCCCACCCTGCGCACGGCCCGCTTCTCCTCGGCCCTGTCCGTGGACAACTTCTGCAAGAAGTCGAGCATCATCTCCACCTCCGCGGGCTACGTGGCCGCGCATGGGGACAAGATAGCCCGGCTGGCGCGCCTCGAAGGCCTGGAAGCCCACGCCCGCAGCGTGGAAATCAGAAACGCAAAATCCTAGGAGAGCACCATGCCTCCCGTTGTGGAAACGAACATCACGGAATACCCCCTGCTGCACCGGGGCAAGGTGCGCGACATCTACGAGATCGGCCCGGACCAGCTCCTGCTGGTGACCACGGACCGCATCTCCGCGTTCGACGTGATCCTGCCGACCCCCATCCCGGACAAGGGCAAGATTCTCAACCAGATCACCCTGTTCTGGATGGAGAAATTCGCGGACGTCATGGAAAACCACGTCATCGCCTGGAAGGTGGACGACTACCCCGAGCCGCTCAAGGCCCACCGCGCCGAGCTCTCGGGCCGCAGCGTGCTGGTGAAGCGGGCCAAGCCCCTGCCCATCGAGTGCATTGTGCGCGGGTACATCACGGGCTCGGGCTGGAAGGACTACCAGAAGACCGGCAAGGTCAGCGGGCACGTCCTGCCCCAGGGGCTCAAGGAGTCCGACAAGCTGGAAGAGCCGCTCTTCACCCCCTCCACCAAGGCCGATCTCGGCGAGCACGACGAGAACATCACCGTGGAAGAGGCCATAAGCCTCGCCGGGAAGGACGTGGCCGAACAGGCGGGCCGCGCGGCCCTGGAGATATACTCGCGCGGCAGGGAATTCGCCCGCGAGCGCGGCATCATCATCGCGGACACCAAGTTCGAGTTCGGCATGGCGGACGGCAAGCTCCTGCTCATCGACGAGGTGCTGACCCCGGACTCCTCGCGCTTCTGGCCGGAGGACGGCTACGCCCCCGGCCAGGGCCAGCCGAGCTTCGACAAGCAGTTCGTGCGCGACTGGCTGGAAGAGATCGGCTTCGACAAAAAGCCGCCCGCGCCGGAAATCCCGGACAACATCCGCGACAAGACCCGCGAAAAATATCTCGAAGCATTCACCCGCCTCACGGGTCGCCAACTGGAGGACTAGACCATGCCCGACATCCTGATCCTGCTCGGCCTCTTCGCCGCGCTCTACGGCCTGAACCGCTGGCTGCTGCCCAAACTCGGCATCCAGGGCTGAGGCCCTGCCAAACAGTGCGGCTGGACGCCGCCCAAGCAGAACGAACAACAGACCAGACCTGAAGACGAACCTCGCGACACATAGCCACACCGGGGCGGCGGCGCGAGCCTGCCGCCCCGTGCCTTTCCATGCCGATTCCCGGCACTGCCGGGTTGACACGCAGCCGCGCTTGGATTAACGATTCCGCTCCGCCTTGCTCTTCCCATGGTGGGAAGGGCCGCAAGACCGCAAGGAGCATCCCATGCAGCGTTACGAAACGATGTTGCTGCTTTCCCCCGAATTCGAGGAGGAAAAGCGCAACGAGATCTTTGCCAACCTCGGCTCGATCATCGAGCGCGAGGGCGGCCGACTGATCGAGCAGGACGAGAAAAACTGGGGCATGAAGATCCTGGCCTATCCCGTCGAAAACCAGAGCCGCGGCTACTACACCCTGCTGACCTACGAAGGCCCGAGCCCGCTGGTGGCCGAGCTGGAACGCATCATCCGCATCACCGACGGCATCTACAAGTTCCTGACCGTCAAGCTCGACGCCAAGGAGGCCGATGATGGCTTGTC
>JBFWJM010000016.1:0-22945 GCA_050253205.1 Desulfovibrionaceae bacterium | reverse complement strand
GCCAAGCTGGCCACCCGCGTGATGCTGGGCGAGAAGCTGAAGGACCTGGACCCCTGGTCCATGCGCAAGGAGGGCCACGTGGCCGTGAAGGAGGCGGTGTTCCCCTTCAACCGCTTCCCGGGGGTGGACATCCTCCTCGGACCGGAGATGCGCTCCACGGGCGAGGTCATGGGCATCGACGCCTCCTTCGGGCTGGCGTTCATGAAGGCCCAGTTGGCCGCCGGGCTCCGGCTGCCGCGCAAGGGCACGGTCTTCGTGGCCGTCAACGACTGGGACAAGCCTCTCATCCTGCCGACCATCAAGATGCTCTCGGGCTTGGGCTTCAGGATCATGGCCACGCGCGGCACCGCCACCTACCTCTACGACAACGGCGTCACCGAGGTGGAGCCGGTGCTCAAGGTCTACGAAGGCCGACCCAACGTGGTGGACCACATCAAGAACCGCGACATCGACCTGGTCATCAACACGGTTTCCGGGCGCAAGACGGTGACGGACTCCAAGGACATCCGCCAGGCCGCCCTGCTCTATGA
The DNA here is from genome assembly GCA_050253205.1 of Desulfovibrionaceae bacterium. Lineage (GTDB taxonomy): Bacteria > Desulfobacterota > Desulfovibrionia > Desulfovibrionales > Desulfovibrionaceae > JAHJKV01. The sequence goes on along the minus strand of JBFWJM010000016.1, from coordinate 22,415 downwards.
CATCCCCTACGCCACGACGGTGGCCGGAGCCTCGGCCATGGCCCAGGCCATCCGCGAACTGCGCGACGAAGGCCTGCAGGTGAAATGCCTGCAGGAATACTACTCCGCCTGAAAGGGGGAGGGAGAACGATGAAGAAAGAATACTGCGGCCTCTTCGGCATCTACGGTCATCCCGAGGCCGCGCGCATGACCTACTTCGGCCTCTACGCCATGCAGCACAGGGGCCAGGAGTCGGCGGGCATCGTCACCTGGGACGGGCAGCGCATCCGCGAGCAGCGCGGCATGGGCCTCGTGGCTGAGGTCTTCAACGAGCGCCACCTGGGCAAGGAACTCAAGGGCGACATCGCCGTGGGGCACATCCGCTACTCCACCACGGGCGTCTCCCTGTTGCGCAATGCCCAGCCCTTCCTCGTGCGTTTCGGCGACTACAAGATCGCCGTGGCCCACAACGGCAACCTCGTGAACACCTACGAGCTGCGCAGTGAGCTGGAGGCCAGCGGGTCCATCTTCCAGACCACCATGGACACCGAGGTCTTCGTCCACCTCATCGCCAAGTATCTCAACTCCGGGACCATCGAGGAGGCCGTCATCAAGGCCTGCTCCAAGATCAAGGGCGCGTACTCGCTGCTGATCATGGTCAACGACAAGCTCATCGCCCTCAAGGACCCCAACGGCATCCGCCCGCTGGCCATCGGCCGGCTGGGGGACAACTACGTCTTCGCCTCCGAGACCTGCGCCTTCGACCTCATTGAGGCCGAGCACATCCGCCCCGTGGAGCCCGGCGAGATGGTCGTGGTGGAGAACGGCAAGCTCACCTCCATGCGCCTGTGTCCGCCCGAGGAGTCCGTGCGCAAGCAGTGCATCTTCGAGCTCATCTACTTCGCCCGGCCGGATTCCCTCGTCTTCGGCGAGGTGGTCTACGAAAAGCGCAAGCTCATGGGCTGGCAGCTGGCCAAGGAAGCGCCCGTTGACGCCGACCTGGTCATGCCATTCCCCGATTCGGGCAACTACGCCGCCGTGGGCTACGCCCAGTGCTCCGGCCTGCCGCTGGAGCTGGCCATGATCCGCAATCATTATGTCGGGAGAACCTTCATCCAGCCCTCGCAGGACATGCGCGACTTCGGCGTCAGGGTGAAGCTCAATCCCGTGCGCTCCGTCATCGAGGGCAAGCGCATCATCATCGTGGAGGACTCCATCGTCCGGGGCACCACCATCCGCACCCGCGTGAAGAAGCTGCGCGAGCTCGGCGCCAGGGAGATCCACATGCGCGTGGCCTGCCCGGCCATCAAGTTCCCCTGCTTCTATGGCATCGACTTCTCCAGCAAGGGCGAGCTCATCGCCGCCAACAACTCGATTCCGGACATCGCCCGGTTCATCGGGCTCGACAGCCTCCACTACCTGTCCATCCCGGGCCTGCTGGAATCCGTGAAGGAGAAGGACGCCTACTGCCTGGCCTGCTATAACGGCGACTATCCCGTGCCCCCGCAGACCCACGGCGGCAAGCTCTGCCTGGAAGACCAGGCCAAGCCCGGCATCATCAGCGAGTTCTGCAAATAGGAGCGGCCATGACGGCGACCGATAGCGACATGCTCCGCGCGGCGCGCGAGGTCCTGGATATCGAGATCGAAGGGCTCGCCCGGGTGCGCGACGAGTTGGACGGCGGCTTCTCCCGCGCGCTGGAGGTCATGGGCCGCTGCAAGGGGCGCATCGTGGTCTGCGGCATCGGCAAGTCCGGCCTCGTGGGCCGAAAGATCGCGGCCACCCTCTCCAGCATGGGCACGCCCGCCTTCTTCCTGCACCCCGTCGAGGGCGCGCATGGCGACCTCGGCATGCTCCGCCCGGAGGACGTGGTCCTGGCCCTCTCCAACTCCGGGGAAACCGACGAGCTCAACGCCATCCTCCCGGCGCTCAGGGCGGGCGGCGCGGCCATTGTGGCGCTCACCGCCAATGAGGACTCCTCCCTGGCCGAACTTTCCGACGTGGTGGTGAAGGTGCACGTCCCGCGCGAGGCCTGCCCCATGGGGCTCGCGCCCACAGCCTCCACCACGGCGGCGCTGGCCGTGGGCGATGCGCTCTCCGTGTGCCTCATGCGGATGCGCGGCTTCGACAAGTCGGACTACAAGCGCGTGCATCCCGGCGGCTCGCTGGGCAGGCGGCTGGCCCTGTGCGTGGACGAGTTCATGCATACCGAAAATCCGCCCCTGGTGGGCCAGGGCGCGACCCTGGGCGAGGCGCTCGAAGCGCTGGACGCCGGAGGCTTCGGCCTGGTGGTGGCGCTCACGCCGGAGCGCGCCGTGGCCGGGGTGCTCTCCGACGGCGACGTGCGCCGCCTGGTCTGCTCCGGGCACGTGGACCGCGAGCGGCCCGCCCGCGAGGTCATGACCGCCAGCCCGCGCACCGCGCAGGCCGGAGAATCCAGCGCCAGCGTGCTTGATGTCATGGAAAAACACCAGATAACCGTGCTGCCCGTGGTGGCGGCGTCCGGGGCATTCCTTGGCCTCGTCCACCTGCACGACCTGCTCGGCAAGGGGCGGCTCAAGTTCGCCGCGCGCTAGCGGCGCGCCGCCCCAGGGCGGCGAACACGGCGGGAGACCCGTGAACCAGCCCGACGATCCCGGCATATGCAAGCGCTGCGCCCTCCTGGGGGCCACCTGCTGCGAGCTCAGCCCCGGCAACGAGGAGAACTGCTTCCCGCTCTCCCTGGACGAAAAGGAGCGCATCCAGACCGAGGTGCAGCTCTCCGGCGGCTTCGCCCTCCAGGAAAACACCAAGGCCTTCATCGACGGCATGTGCCGCCTGTTTCCCGATGAGGCGCGCCTGGTGCGCGAGCTGTTCCCGGAGCGCAAGTTCCACTTCCGGCTCGCCGTGGACTCCGCCGGGAGGTGCCGCTTCCTTGGCCCGCAGGGCTGCGTCATCCCCACCGAGGCCCGGCCATATTACTGCCGCCTGTTCCCCCTTTGGATGGGCGGTGATCGGATAACGGTTTTCAATACGTTAACTTGCCTCGCCCGCAAGGAGGCGGTACACCAGAAGGCGTTGCTGGAGTCGCTCGGCGTCAGCGCCGCCTCGGTGCGCGACCTCATGGGCCGCCTGCGGCTGGTCTGGGGGTTGCCCCCGCGTCCGGGCATGCGCCGGGTGAAGAAAACCTTTTAGGAACCCATGAAGACATTTCTGAAGATTTTCGCGGCGGTTGTGCTGCTGCTGGCCGTTCTCGGAGCGGGCGGGACCTGGGCCGTGTACAAATGGGCCTCCAAGGATCTGCCCAACTTCACGCGCATCACCGACTACGCGCCCGCCCTGGTGACCACCGTCTATGACAGCGACGGCGGCGTGCTCGGCTATTTCTACAAGGAACGCCGCTGGCTCGTGAAGCTCGACGACATGAACAAGTGGCTCCCGCTGGCCTTCCTCGCCTCGGAGGACAACGCCTTCTACGACCACGAGGGCGTGGACGTGAAGTCCATCTTCCGCGCCTTCTGGGTGAACCTCAAGGCGGGCGGCATCAAGCAGGGCGGCTCCACCATCACCCAGCAGGTGGTCAAGCAGCTGCTGCTCACCAACGAGCGCAGCTACGAGCGCAAGCTCAAGGAAGCCATCCTCGCCTACCGCCTCGAAAAATACCTCACCAAGGAAGAAATCCTCACCATCTACCTGAACCAGATATTCCTCGGGGCGCACAGCTACGGGGTGGAGGCCGCCTGTCGGTCGTACTTCGGCAAGCACGCCTCCGAGGTCTCCCTGGCCGAGGCCGCCACCCTCGCCGGGCTGCCCCAGGCTCCCAGCCGCTACAACCCCTTTGAAAACCCCGACGCCGCCAAGGACCGCCAGCGCTACGTCCTCGGCCAGATGCGCGGCCTCGGCTGGATCACCGCCGAGGAGGAGCAGGCCGCCCTGGAGGAGGAGATCGAGCTCACGAGCATGCCCGACCCTTCCTGGGGCAAGGGCGCGTATTATCTTGAGGAAGTCCGCCGCTGGCTGATCGAGAAATACGGCGAGGAGACGGTCTACACCAAGGGCCTCTCCGTCTACACCGCCTGCGATCCCAAGCACCAGGCCCAGGCCGAGCAGGCCCTCAAGGACGGGCTCGTGGCCTCGGCCAAGCGCCGGGGCTGGGCCGGAGCGCCGCGCCACGTGGAAGACCCCGTGGCCCAGGGCAAAATCCTCGTGGAAGAGCAGCGCACCCCGGAGGAGCTCACCCCCGGCGCCTGGGTCACCGCCGTGGTCGATTCCGTCTCGGGCGAGCGCGCCAAGGTCCGCTTCGGCCATCTGCGCGGGATCATTCCCGTGGAGTCCGTGCACTGGTGCCGCAAGCCCAACCCCGAGAAGGCCACGGACTTCGTGCCCTCCGTCAAGGACGTGCGCCAGGTGCTCAAGCCGGGCGACGTGGTCTCCGCCTCCGTCAAGGCCGCCCCGGCCAAGGAGGGCGACCCCTGGACCCTCAACCTGGAGATCGTGCCGGAGGTCCAAGGGGCCATCGTCTCCATGGACCCGAAGAGCGGCGAGGTGCTGGCCCTCTCCGGCGGGTTCGACTACCTCCAGAGCGAGTTCAACCGCGCCACCCAGGCCAAGCGACAGCCCGGCTCCGCGTTCAAGCCCATCGTCTACTCCGTGGCCATCGACAACGGCTTCACCCCCGCCTCGCTCATCCAGGACACGGCCATCGTCTTCGAGAACTCCGACGGCACCCTCTGGCGGCCGGAGAACTACGAGAACGCCTTCTACGGCTACCTTTCCCTGCGCACGGCCCTGGTCAAGTCCAAGAACCTCGTGACCATCCGCGTGGCCCAGAAGGTCGGCGTGGGCAAGATCATCGAGCGCGCCAAGGCCCTGGGCCTCCAGGCGGACTTTCCCTACAACCTTTCCGTGGCCCTCGGCTCCGCCGAGGTCACGCTCATGAACCTCTGCCAGGCGTACACCGCCATGCCACGCCAGGGTTCCTGGATCGAGGCGCGCCTCGTGCGCAAGGTGGAGGACGTCTGGGGCGAGACGCTCTTCGAGTCGGAGCCCGTCGCCCACGAGGCCATCAGCCCGCAGACCGCCTTCATCATCAGCAGGCTCATGCAGGAGGTCGTCTCCGACGGCACCGGCCGCCGCGCCCTGGCCCTGGGGCGGCCTGTGGCGGGCAAGACCGGCACCTCCAACGAGGAACGCGACGCCTGGTTCATGGGCTTTGCGCCGTACCTGCTCACGGGCGTGTACGTGGGCTTCGACGAGCCCCGGCCCATGGGCCAGTTCGAGACGGGCTCCCGCGCGGCCCTGCCCATCTGGCTGCAATACCGCCAGGCCGTGGAGGACGACTACCCCGCCCAGGACTTCCCGCAGCCCGAGGGAGTGGTCATGGCCAAGGCCTCGTTCCGCGAGGGCTCCAAGGACGGCCTCGTGGACGTGAGCTACTTCCTGCCCTTCAAGGAGGGCACCCAGCCCGCCATTTCGGACTGGGCCTCCAGCGGGGCGGGCGGCTCGGCCCTGCCCGCGGACGACGATCTTTTCAAGCAGGGGTTCGAATAATCAGCAAGGGGAGGAGAGGATGAAGCTCGACTATTTCCAGATCGACGCCTTTTCCGGCCGCGTGTTCGGGGGCAATCCCGCCGGGGTGGTGCCCCTCTACGAATGGCTCTCCGATGAGGCCCTGCAACGCATCGCCTCGGAGAACGGCCAGTCCGAAACCGCCTTCTTCGTGCGCAAGCCCGAATACTACGAGCTGCGCTGGTTCACCCCCACGGTGGAGGTGGAGCTCTGCGGCCACGCCACCCTCGCCGCCGCCCACGTGCTCTTCGAATATCTCGGCGCACCGGACGAGTGCGTGGTCTTCGAGACCAAGAGCGGCAGGCTCTTCGTGGACTACGAGGACGGCCTGCTTTCCATGGACTTCCCCGCGTGGGAGCCCAAGCCCTTCCAGGTCACCGAGCGGGTGGCCCGGGCCCTGGGAGCCAAGCCCAGCGAGCTCTACTCCACGCGCGACTTCCTCGCCGTATACGACGACCCGGAGGAGGTCCGCGCGCTCAAGCCGGACTTCGCCCGCGTGGCCGAGTTGGACGGCCTGGCCGTCATTGCCACGGCCAAGGGCCAGGACTACGACTTCATCTCCCGGTGCTTCGCCCCGGCGGCCGGGATTCCCGAAGACCCGGTAACCGGCTCGGCGCACTGCACGCTGGTGCCGTTCTGGGCAAAGCGCCTGGGCAAGACCAAGCTCCATGCGTACCAGGCCTCGGCGCGGGGCGGGGAGCTCTTCTGCGAGCACCTGGGCGACCGCATCAAGATGGCCGGGCAGGCCACCTGTTATATGATCGGGACCATCATCCTGGACTGAAACCGATCATGCATCGGCGTGGGCGGCGTTGCGTGAAACCGCCCATGCATCGGCGTGGGCGGCGTTGCCGCGTGCGTTTCGCGTCCTCACGTGGCGCTGCCACGTTGCGGGGCGAAACGCCCTTGCGCCTGGCCCACCCCGCGCCTGAACGGTTTCATGGTCCGTGCGGTGGCCATCCATGACCAGTGCGCGAAGAGCCCTCCAGGAGACGTTTGGTTGTAGGGCGCGAGCCGGGCGTCAGCGGATGATGTGACCCGCCAGCGCAAGCAGTCCCAATCGAACGGGGCCGGGGAGACGCCTGGGGGCGGGCCGGAAGGCCAGCTACAGCAGTCGATTGTCCCAGTTGAACGTGCTCGTGCGTTCCACCCGCTGGACCTTCTTGGGCCAGCGCTCCTTGAGGTGCACGAAGATCGTGTACCCGGCACGCTCCAGCGCCTTGCGCTGCGCGCCAAGGTCCAGCTCCCAGCCCGGGAATATCCAGTTGTTCTGCCCGTACCGCTTGACGAAAAGCCCCTCCTTGCGGGGCGAATGGTACGTCTCGTCGAGCTGCACGGCCTCGGCCAGCACACGCGAGATGCCCAGCGGCCAGAGCCCCGAGAGCACGAAGCCCACGGGCAGCGGGCTCTGCTCAGGCAAGGCCAGGGCGTCGTCCCTTGCCAGCTCCGGGCTGGCGATGACCCCGGCGAAGCCCAGGTCCGCCAGTTCGGCGATGGCCAGCCCGTTGGAGACGTTGCAGAACGGCCCGGCGAGGAGCGGCGGAAGGGTGCCCTCGAAAAATCCGGCCTGCCACGGCGCGCCGAGCACGAACCCGGCGGGCGAGTCCTTGGCCGCGTCCCGGGCCAGCTCGCGCCATGTCGCCTCCTCGTCCGGCCAGATGACGGGCGGCAGCCACCACCACACGCGCCTGGCCAGCCCGCGCGGCACGTCCCCGTGGTTGCGCCGGGTGAGCCAGATGCCCATGTCCCCGCCGCTTCGGCCGCCGGGCAGCCCGCGCGTCACGTTCATGGTCAGCCGCAGGTGGTTATCCCGCCGCGCGCCCTTGCGCTTTTCCGCGCCGGAGTCACTCCCGGGCCGGGCCGCGCTGGGCGGTGCCTCCGCGGCTTCGGCCGCAGGCGCTTCCGCGTGCTCGTCAAGGAGCAGCTCCTCCGGGTCGTCCTCCACCGGGCCCATCTTGGCGAGCCGGGCCTCCAGGGAGCGGATGCGCTTCATCAGTTCCGGTTCGCGTCGGTCCACCAGGAACACACGCGTGCCAGGAGCGGGCGGCGCTCCCTTGACGTAGGGCAGGTCGAGCCTGCCGCCCTTGGGCACCCCTTTGCGCACGGGCAGGGTCCGGTGGCCGGGCTCGTCCTCGTAGCCCACGCGCACCAGGTCGCCGGGCAGCAGCGGCTCGAAAGGCTCGAAGTACGGCTTCTTGCCGTCCTTCTTGATTTTGCCGATGAACCGCCCGGAGCCCGTGTCCTTGTCCGGGTTCACGGGCTGGAAGGGCCGCTGGGTCAGGAAGAGCGAATGCGACGCCGGGCGGCCCAGGGCCTGGTCCAGGTAATCCTGGGCCATCTTCTTGGCCTGGGCATCGTTGGGCGCGTCGCGCAGGAGCTGGTAGGCCTTCACCGTGTAGAACACGTAGTGCGGGCCCTTCTTGCGGCCCTCGATCTTCCAGGCGCGGACCTGGGGGATGGAGAGCAGGGGCTTGGTGAGCACGTCCAGGGAGAGGTCCATGCACGAGAACACGCGCTGGGGGTGCGGCTTCTTGCTCGGGCGGGTGTAGAGCCTGCGGCAGGGCTGCACGCAGCGCCCCCGCAGGCCGGACTTGCCGCCGAAGAAGCTCGACCACCAACAACGGCCGCTGACGTTGTGGCACAGGGCCCCGTGCACGAAGATTTCCAGGTCCAGCCCCTCGGGACAGGCCTCGGCCATGAGCCGGACCTCGTCGAGGTTCAGCTCTCGGGGCACCACCACGCGCTTGAACCCGAGGCGCGCGGCCACGGCCAGCCCGGCGGGATGGGTGAGGTTGGCCAGGGTGGAGCAGTGCAGCTCCCCGGCCACGCCCACCTCCCGGGCCGTGCGCGCGGCGGCGAGGTCGGCGGTGATGTACGCCTCCGGACGCACGGCCCGCTCGGCACGCTCCATGAGCCGGGCCAGGGCCCCGGTGTCCCCGGGCTTGACCAGCGTGTTCATGGCAACGTAGACCTTGGTACCGTTCTCGCGGGCCAGGGCCGCCAGCCGGGCGAGTTCGCCGCTGGAGAAGTTCGCGGCCTGCATGCGGGCCGAGAAGTGCTTGAGGCCGACATACACCGCGTCCGCCCCGGCGGCCACCGCCGCCAGGAACGATTCGGGGCCCCCTGCCGGGGCCATTATTTCGGGCTTGTTCATGTTCATCGTAAGAGAAGGGATAGCACACATGCCTGTGAAAAGCTGCCGGGACGTGACCGTATTGGAAATGCGCCCGGTCGGTCAATCCGAAACAACGCCTGGGGCGCATGGAAGCCTCTTCGAGCTGCGCCTGGAGCTGCCGGACTGGAACGGCTGGCGGCCGGGGCAGTTCGTCATGGTCCGCCCGAGGGATTGGGGTCAGGAGCTCACCTGGGGCCGCCCGTTCTCCATCTGCCGGGGCGGGGAAGGGTGGTTCTCGGTGTTCGTCCAGGTAGTCGGGCGGGGGACGCAGCGCCTCTCCCGGCTCAAGCAGGGCGAGCGCGTCACGGTCTGGGGGCCGCTGGGCAATTCCTTTGCCATGGAGCCCGAAACGCCGACCCTGATGCTCGCCGGCGGGGTGGGGGTCGCTCCATTCGTGGGCTACGCCGCCGCGCACCCGAATCCGGAATGTCTGGAGCTGCTCTTCGCCTGCCGCCAGTCGCCGGAGTGCTACCCCCTGGAACTGTTCGACAAACGCGTGAAGATCACCACCGTGCGCGAAGCGAGCCCGGCGGACCTGCCCATGGTCATCGCCGCCGTGCGCGGCAAGGTGGAGGAATACGCCGCCGGGCTGGCCCTTTGCTGCGGGCCAACGCCGTTCATGCGCACCGTGCGCGAGCGGGCGCTGGAGCTGGGGGCTCGCGCGCAGCTCTCGCTGGAAAACCGCATGGCCTGCGGGGTGGGCGCGTGCCTGGGCTGCGTGTGCAAGACCAAGAGCGGCGAAAACGTCCAGACCTGCACCCGGGGCCCGGTGTTCTGGGCTGCGGACGTGGAACTCTAGGAGCGTGGCATGGGTACGAGCATCGATGTTTCCGTGAAGGTCGGCTCCCTGAGCCTCAAGAACCCCGTGCTCACGGCCTCGGGCACCTTCGGCTTCGGCATGGAGTTCTCGCCTTACGGCGCCCTGGCCGCCCTGGGTGGCTTCGTGGTCAAGGGCCTCTCCCTCAAGCCCCGCGCGGGCAACCCCATGCCGCGCATCGCCGAGACGCCCTGCGGCATGCTCAACGCCATCGGCATCCAGAATCCGGGGGTGGAGACCTTCCTGGCCAAGGTGCTCCCCGCGCTGCCCGTGGACAAGACCGCCGTGGTGGCCAACCTCTACGGCTGCGACGCGGGCGAGTTCGCGGAACTGGCCGGGCTGCTGGCCGATGCCGGAGGCCTCGCGGCCCTGGAGGTCAACGTCTCCTGCCCCAATGTCAGCCAGGGGGGCATCCTCTTCGGCCAGGACCCGCTGATGATCACCCGCGTCACCGAGGCGGTGAAGGCCCGCGCCGGGAGCGTTCCGGTGTGGGTCAAGCTCTCGCCCAACGTCACGGACATCGCCGCCTGCGCCCGCGCGGCCGAGGCGGGCGGGGCCGACGCCGTCACCCTCATCAACACCCTCTCGGGCATGGCCGTGGACGTGCGCACGCGCAGGCCGCTTCTGGCCAACGTCATCGGCGGGCTCTCCGGCCCGGCGGTGAAGCCCGTTGCCCTGCGCTGCGTCTGGCAGGCGTCGCGCGCGGTGTCCATCCCCGTGGTGGGCATCGGCGGCATCTGCTCGGCAGAGGACGTGCTGGAGTTCATCCTCGTGGGCGCGAGCGCGGTGCAGGTGGGCACGGCCAACTTCCAGCGGCCGGACGCGGCCTTCGCCATTGCCGCCGAGCTCCCCGCCGCCATGCAGCGTCTGGGCGTCTCCAGCCTGGAGGAGCTGCGCGGCTCGCTTGGGGTATGACGCGAATGGATTTTTCCGCCCGCCGGGCCTTGACCATCCGCGCGGTTTTGTATTAGGAAAGCTCCTCCTCGCGGAGAGGTGTCCGAGTCCGGCTTAAGGAGCACGCCTGGAAAGCGTGTGTTGGGGAAACTCAACCGGAGGTTCAAATCCTCTCCTCTCCGCCAGCGAAATCCCGGGGGCAGGCGAATGCGCCTGCCCCCTTTCCTTCAAGCCGGGCCTCGTTTGCTCGGCATTGAAAGGCGGCGATCTTTCCTATAAGATAAGAATGAAGCGAAGCCGGGCGGCGTTGCCGCCGCGAACCCCGTCAGGTCCGAAAGGAAGCAGCGGTAGTGGTTGGCAGCGGGTGTCCGGCTTCCCTGAAAGGCGCGTTCCTCCTTGGAACGCGCTTTTTCATTTGTGGCGGTTTTTGCGCACGGAACCGCGCGGCGCAGTCCGGGCAGGCGTTTGGCGGGCCACGCTGCGGGAAGCGACTCGCGGTGCGCCGCCGGAGGGTCGGCGCGCGGCCGCCCTGGCCGCACGGGGGCGGTTCTTCCGCGCCAGGCGCATGAGCATCACCCAGACCACCAGCACCACCACCGAGGCACAGCCCTGGAGCGTGAGCAGGGCGGCGGGGTAGTTGGAGAGCGAAAGGGAGGAGGCGTCAATGGCCCGCAGGTGCTGCTCGCGCAGGGGCTCCGGCAGGTCGTCGGCCAGCGTGCCCATCCATTGCAGCACGTCCGCCTTGTGCAGATTCGCGCCCGGGCAGCGGGTGTTGCCCACGTCCTTGTGGAAGACGATGGCGCTCTCGGGAATGGCGAATTCCGTACACAGGGCCTTCAGCACATGGGCGAGGGGGGCCTTGAGTTCCTCCGGGAAGGGGTCCTGGTCGTAGTCGCCCACCACGCAGAGGTGGATGGCGCGCGTATTGGCCCGGTGGTCCCGCGTGGCCCCGCTGATGCCCAGGCGCAGGAAGTGGCCCGTGGGTTCCAGAATTCCGGCGGCCTTGTTGGTGGAGCCGTTGTCGAGGATCAGGTGGTAGGCCGCGTCGGACCAGCCCCGCGCCTCGTGCATGGCCCGGATGGTGGCGTAGTCGCCCACACGGCCCGCACTGTGGTGGACCACGATGGACTCGAACCTCCAGCCGCGTCCGAAGAGGGCGAACGTGACGTTCACCACCACGAGCAGCACGAGGATCAGGAGCCATGCTTTGGGGCGCATGCCCGTGCCTATCGCATCGATGCCTGGGCGGCAAGCCCCGCACTGCTGGGAGCCCGGCACCGGGTTGACAAGTATCACCAATTAGGTGTTAGTAACACGCTGTTGGTTGTGGTTTGGAAATCATAACACCTAAGAGGGAGATTGGCATGAAACGCATCGTATCGCTGCTGGCGGCCCTGGCTGTCGTCGTGATGTTCAGCGCCCAGGCCATGGCGCACTTCGGCATGGTCATCCCGGACAAGGACGAGGTCGAGCAGGCCGACAGGACCGTCCGCACCACGCTTTCCTTTTCCCATCCCTTCGAGGGGCACGGCATGGATCTGGTGAAGCCCGAGAAGTTCTACGTGCTGCACGAGGGCAAGACCACGGACCTGCTGCCCACCCTGGCTGCGGCCAAGGTCATGGACCACCAGGCCTGGACCTCGGAATACAAGATCGCCCGCCCGGGCATGTACATCTTCATGATGGAGCCCCAGGCCTACCCCGAACCCGCAGAGGACAACTACATCATCCATTACACCAAGACCGTGGTGGATGCCTTTGGAGCGGGCGAGGAGTGGAACCAGCCCGTTGGTGTGAAGACCGAGATCGTGCCGCTCACGCGCCCCTTTGGCAACTACGCGGGCAACGTGTTTCAGGGGGTCGTGCTGCTTGACGGCAAGCCCGCGCCCTACGTGCGCGTCGAGGTGGAATTCTACAACGAGAAGGGCGAGCGCCAGGCTCCCAACGACCGCATGGTGACCCAGGAAGTGCTGGCCGACGGCAACGGCGTGTTCACCTTCGCCTGCCCGTGGGCAGGCTGGTGGGGCTTTGCCGCGCTCTCCGACGCGGACTACCAGATCGAGGGCAAGGACGTGGAGCTCGGTGCCGTGCTTTGGATCAAGATGCACTGATCGCGCTCCCTTTGGAAGACAAAATAAAAGCCCGGATCGCCGGGCTTTTTTCATTTGATGTTCTCAAAGGGAGGACATCAGGAGTCGCAGGTTTCTGCCGCCTCGGCAAGGGGGTTTTCCTCATCGTAAAGCGCCGTGAGCACATAGCAGAGCATGGTTTCGTCGGGCAGGGCCCCGAGCAGCCCGCCGACCAGGGCTCCTGCTCCTGCTCCGAGTGCCGTGTGCGGCGCGGAGCCCAGTGCCGTCTGTGCGACGATGCCGAGCACGGTGCCCACCAGGGAGCCCAGGAGGATGCCGTCGCTGAAGTCTCCGGAATAGTCCTTTGCACCGCGAATCCAGCGCCAGCAGTTTTTGAGGAAGAACCCGGCAAAGCTGCCGACAAAGCCGCCCAGGGTCACGACGATGAGCCCGCAGAAGAAATTGAAGAGCAGGCCCTGGTCGTCCCAGGCCGCCTCGCACAGGCCTGCGAAGCCTCCCAGCAGCATGGTGCCGAAAAAGAGTCGTTGGCGCAGGTGGGCAAGTCGGTGCATGGAACCTCCGGGGTATGGTTTTCAGGGGCAATGCGCCTCCCGACAGGAGCCTTATCGGCGCATTTCCGTGAAAACTTACGGTCCTGCGAATTGTTAAGTGTTGTTTACAATACCCGGATTCTCATGTACAAACTTGCAGCCGATTCCTTTGGGACGGCTGGAGTGTAGGGGTCCAGGGGCTCGGTTGAGCACCGCTTACTGACTTTTTCCAATGCGTGGGAGTTATGACGAAATCTTTCCGTATCCTTTTGTCGCTGGTTGTAATGTGGGGGCTCACTTACATGGTTGCCCTCGCGCCTTCGGCCCGTGCCGCCGGCTTCTCGCTCTATGAATGGGACACCCGTGCCACCAGCATGGGCGGGGCGGTCATCGCCTCTCCGGACGCCACCCCGGCCACCATCGCTTACAACCCCGCCGCCATGACGCAACTCGAAGGCATGCAGACCTCGGCGGGCGTGACCTTCATCGCCCCTTCGGCCAAGCTCAGCACGGACGGCCAGGATGACGTGGAAACCAAGGGCAAGGTCTATGCCGCGCCCAACGCCTACCTCACCTGGCAGCTCAATGAGGACTTCTGGTTCGGCATCGGCGAGTTCTCCCGTTTCGGCCTGGGCACCAACTTCGACCACAACTGGTGGGGGGCCAACAACGTGTACAAGGCCTCGGTGGAAACCATATCCATCAACCCCAACCTCGCCTACAAGGTCTCGGACGAGTTTTCCGTGGCCGCCGGAGCGGAGATCGTCTTCGGCCAGCTCGACATGCGTCGGAATCTGTCTCTGGCCGGCCCCATCGAAGACATACATATGTTGCCCGAGGGCATAGCCTGGACCTGGAACACGGCCTTGTATTGGGAGCCCAACGACGTGGTCTCCATCGGCCTGACATATCGCAAGGGCTTTGTGTTCAAGGGCCGGGGCGAATTGGACATGTCTTCCTCCGTGTTTGGTGACGAGGCTGGCGACGACGAGATGACCATGACCGCCAACTTCCCGGGAACAGTAGCCGGCGGCATCGCCTTCCGCGCCACGGACGAACTGACCCTGGAATTCGACGCCGTGTACACCCACTGGAGCGAATTCACGGACATGGAGTACGACTTCTCCCAGAAAACCCTTAATAGTTCCGTGTATCTCAACGACTTGAATACCACGTCCCTCAAGGAGTATTCCAACAGCCTGCGGCTGCAGGTGGGCGCGGAGTATGAGGTCACCCCCGGCACCTTCCTGCGGTGTGGCTACGTGTATGACCCGAGCCCGCAGAACCCGGAGCACATGGACTACATGCTCCCCGCCAACAATCGGCAGATCGCTTCTGTTGGTCTTGGTCTCAAGTGGGACAATCTCAGCCTCGACTTCGGGTATTCCTACCTCTGGTCGCAGGACTACGTCATCGACAACGACGTCACCGGCGTGATCGAGCCGACCAACGTCAGCGAAGGCGTGACGCACATCGGCGGCCTGAACTTCAGCTACGCCTTCTAGAGCGCTGCGCGCCATCAACCGCATCACCGATCGTGGGGGCCTTAGGGCCCCCTTTTTCTTGACCACGCCCCGTGCCTGTGGAAAGCAGGGAGCGGGCCGCAGACCTATCGGCCGGCCAAGGAGAACCATGCTCACCGCCAAGGACATCCACTACGCCTATCCCGGGGGCGGCACGGCCCTCTCGGGCATCTCGGTGCACATCCGCGCCGGGGAGCTGCTGCTGGTGGCAGGGACCAACGGCAGCGGCAAATCCACGCTGCTGGCGCTGCTGGCCGGATTGTTTGAGCCGGACGGCGGCAATGTCGCCTGCTCCTGCGGCGATCTGGACCGCGCCGCGCGCCTGGTGATGCAGGATGCGGACCTGCAAATCCTCGGTGGCACCGTGGGCGAGGATCTGCTCCTTGGGCGCTCTCCGGATGCGGGGAGTCGCGCCCGCGAGGTGGCCGCGCGCTTCGGCCTGGCACAGCGCTGGGACGACCCCGTGCAGACCCTCTCCTGGGGCTCCAGGCGCAAGCTCTGCCTCGCCGCCGCCCTGCTCGACGAACCCCGCCTGCTGCTGCTCGACGAACCCTTCAGCGGGCTCGACTATCCCGCCGCGCTGGAGATGCGCGCCTTCCTGCGTGAATGTCGGCGTTCCGGCATGGCCGTGGCCATGGCCGTGCACGATCTGGAACCCGTGGCCGACCTGGCGGACGGGCTGCTCGTGCTGCGTGAGGGGCGGCAGGTGCTCACGGGAACGCCCGCCGACGTGCTCGACCACGTTGCGGACTGCGGCGTGCGGCCGCCGTGCTCCTGGCTGGCCTCGCGGCGGCTCGCTTCCTGGGAGCACGAGGCGGCGGACGCCGGCGCATGAACCTCGACGTCCGCCGTCTGGACCCGCGCCTCAAGGTGCTCTTTGCCGTGCTTCTCGGTGCCCTGGCCTGGTCCAGCGGCCTCCCCGGGCTCGCGGCCATGCTCGTTGGCCTCTGCTGGCTGCTCCTGCGGCTGCGCGCCGCCCTGCCGGGGGGGCGGGCCGTGCTGCGTGGCTACGTCTGGTTCCTGCTGTTTTGGGCGCTGGCCAAGGCGGGGCTTGATCTTTGGTCAGGAGTCGGGGCGCTCGCCGCGCTTGCCGGGGCGGGGATGCTGACCCTGCGGCTCACCTGCCTGCTCGGCACGGGGCTGGCGCTTGCCGTATCCACCTCGCCGCGCCAGCTCGGCATGGCGCTGACCTGGTTCTTGCGGCCCATCCTGCGCGGCCGGGCCTGGAAGGCGGCCCTGGCCCTGGCGCTGATGGTTCATTTTCTGCCCATCACCTGGGAAACCGTGGCCAGGGTTCGGGCCAACGTGGCCCGGCGGCTGCCCGGAGCACGGTTCTGGACGCGTCAGGCCGCCACCGCGCGGGCGGTGTTGCGCGTGCTTGGTCAGAAGACGTGGAACCAGACCCTGGCTGTAGCGTGCAGGGGGTTGGGCGAGGCGGCGGCTTGGGAGCCGGAGTTTCCCGCCGGAGGTGGCAGGGCCGCGCAGTGGGGGCTTGGAGGCGTGCTGGCGTTGCTCCTAGGAGCGCTTTCGCTGCTCTGAATGCGGCAGGGCCAGGCACAACAGGGCGACGACCAGCAGGGCGGAGTCCCGGGTGAGGCTCAGGGTGTCCACCCCTCCGGAGCTGGAGCCAAAGCAGCCGCAGTCGATGTCCAGCCCGCGATGGACCGCGTACCCCTGTGCCGCGAGGAACACGGCCATGAGCACCGCGATGATCAGCGCCGCGCCGCGCGTGAGCACGCCGAAGACGAGCGCCAGGCCGCAGGCGAGCTCCAGCCAGGCGAGCCCCAGCGCCGCTCCGGGCACCAGGGCGGTGGGCAGGATGCGGTAGTTCTCCACGGCCTGGGCAAAGGCCTGCGGGTCCTGCACCTTGACGAACCCCGCCACCACGAAGACCAGCCCGAGGGCCGTGCGAAGAAATTTTCCCCAACCCATCATTGCGCCATCTCCACGGGGCCCTGCGCGGCCGCCCAGCCCGACATGCCGTCCGGCATCACCCGGACCTTGAACCCGCGCGCGGCCAGCCGCCCGGCCAGTTCCTCCGCGCGCCCGCAGGCGGTGTCCGAGCAGTAGACCACCAGAGGCACCGGGCCGCCCGCCGCAGGCAGGTTCTCGACGGGCAGGTTCGCTGCACCGGGCACGTGCCCGTCGAGGTAGTCCAGTGCCTCCCGGGCGTCGATGAAGAGCGCCGCCCCGGAGGCGTGCAGGGCCATGGCCTCCACCGCGCCAAGGGCGCGCACCTCGCCTTCGGGGGCCTCCTCCGCATTGTCCGTCTTTTGGGAGAAGAGCAGCGACGGTCCATCCTGGAGCGCATTGTGCGCCAGCCCGAGGCAGGCCGAGAGGGCGACGAGCAACAGGGCCTGCGAGAGGGAACGAGGGAGGGCGAAATCCGAAGGCATGGATTATTCCTTCGTTTTATGGTTGAGTGAAAACTGCATGCAGCGTAATCCATCAGGAATCGATCGTCAAAACGGGGAGCGACGAATGGAACAGTGGACCGCCGAACAGGCGCGCGAGGCGCTGGGAAAGAGCCGTCCGGACGAATGGACCGTGCTCGACGTACGTCAGCCGTGGGAACATCAGGAACACCGTCTTCCCGGTGCGAGGCTCATTCCCCTCGTGGAATTGCCGGACCGCGTCTCGGAGATCGACCCGGACAAGCCGCTGCTGGTCTACTGCCACTCCGGCGGCCGCAGCCAGGCCGCTGCCCGGTTTTTGGAGGGGCAAGGCCACCCGGCCGTACACAACCTGCTCGGGGGGATCTCGTCCTGGCTCGGGCTCACCGCATCCGGCCCCATCAACGCCGGGCTGGACCTCTTTGCCGATGCCGCCGATGATACGGACGTGCTCTTCCTCGGCTACGGCATGGAGGCCTTTTTGCAGGCTTTTTACACGCGCATGGAGGAAGGCTGCGAGCCCGGCGAGGTGCGCGATGCGTACGCCCGGCTGGCCGCTTTCGAGGATGCGCACCAGCGCGCCCTGTTGGAACGGCACAACCGCAAGGCGGAACGGCCCGTGAGCCGGGAAGACTTCGACGCGGCGTCGAAGAAGCTCGTCGCCGAGGGCGGTGTGGACCCGGAGCGCTTCTTCCGGGAGAATGCCGCGACCCTCGCTTCCGCGCACGACGTGCTCTCCACGGCCATGATGCTTGAGGCCCAGGCGTACGACTTCTACATGCGCGCCGCGCGTCTGGAGAGCAACGAGGCCCTGGCGGGGCTGTTCCGCGACCTCGCCGGGGAGGAGCGGGCGCACATGCGCGTGCTTGCCGCGAACATCGACGCCCTGGCGGGGCGGTAGGAGCGGCCGTGGACGCCGTTGTCGGGAGCAAGGCCCTGCTGGAAACCTACGGGGTGCGCGAGCAGCTGCGCTGCACCCTGGTTGGCTGGTCCGTGGATGAGTTCGTGGTGCTCAAGGCCCCGCTCAATCCGGGCATCCGCTCCCGGGTGACCGACGGCAGCCAGCTCGCCGTGCGCTATCTGCACGGGGGGGAGCTGGTGGGCTTCCGTGCGGAGTACATCGACTTCATCTTCCGCCCCCTGCCGCTGCTCTTCGTGAGCTATCCCGACCGCTTCGAGCGGCACGGGCTGCGCGGCTCGGCAAGGGTGAGCTACTCCTGCCTGGCCACGCTTTCGGCCAAGGGGGCCACCTATCGCGGCCTGCTGCTCGACATCTCCGAGGGCGGCTGCCGGTTCTGCTTCGACGCCGAGGTGCCCGAGCCCAAGCTGGCCAAGGGCGATGAGCTGGAGGGCTACTTCACCCTGCTCGGCAGCGCCGAGACGTTCGAGTTCCGAGGGACCGTGGCCTCCACGGAGCGGCTGCGCATCAGGCGCGAGCTGGGCCTGCGCTTCGACCCGCGCGGCACGCGCCTGCCCGAAGACCTGGGGGCCTACCTGGACGAGGTGGGCGAGATGATGGCCCGGCTCAAACGTTCCTGAACCAGGCCACGTATTCCTGGTTGCCCTTGGGGCCGGTGATCTTCGACGGCACGACCCCCGCCCGCGAAAGCCCCAGCTCCGCCTCGCAGAAGGCGCTCACCTCCTCCACGGCCCGGAGCCGCAGCCCCTCGTCCCGGACAACGCCCTTGTCGTTGGCCTCCGGCCCCAGCTCGAACTGCGGCTTGATGAGCGCCAGGACCTGGCCCCCGGGCTTGAGGAAGCGCATGCACGGCGGCAGCACCTTGGTGAGGGAGATGAACGAGACGTCGGCGGTGACGAGGTCCACAGGTTCGGGGATGAGCGAGTCGTCCGCGTGGCGCAGGTTCACGCCCTCCAGGTTGACCACGCGCCCGTCCTGGCGCAGTTTTTCGTGGAGCTGCGCCCGGCCCACGTCCACGGCGTAAACCCGGGCCGCGCCCGCCTGGAGCAGGCAGTCCGTGAAGCCCCCGGTGGAGGCCCCGGCGTCCAGGCAGATGAACCCTGTGACGTCGATGGAGAACGTTTCCAGGGCGGTGAGCAGCTTGTGCGCCCCACGGCTGACGTAGCGCTCCTGCGCCTTGAGCGCCAGCTCGGCGTCGTCCGGAAGCTGCTGGCCGGGCTTGGCCAGCGGAACCTTCCGCCCGCCCTCCACGCGCCAGACCTGCCCGGCCATGATCAGCCGCTTGGCCTTCTCGCGGCTCTCGGCCAGGCCGAGGTCGAAGAGGCGCTGGTCCGCCCGGACCTTGGGCATGGGGCTACTTCTTCTCCAGCCCGAGGCGCGCCACGACCTTCTCGGCGGCGGCCACGGTGAAGGCCTCCGGGGCCAGCTCCGCCTTGACCTCCGGGGAGATGATCAGCTCGGGGCGGTTGGCGAGAGTGGGGTCGGGGCTCACCCCGAAGCCCTCGGGGAAGGTGTTCTCGAAGTACATGGTCTGGAAATCCACGAACTTGAGCTGGTGGGCTGTGGCGTCGAGCACAGCGGTCTCCTCCGGGGAGAGGATGCCCAGCTCCAGCGCGCGGCGCGCCCCGGCCAGGCATTCGCCGCCCTGGGTGCAGGCGATGTGCCCGTAGCGGTTGGCCAGGATCATGGATTCCATGATCTGCTGCTCTGTGACCTGCACCACCTGGAAGGCACCCGGCCCGCCCAAGGCCTCGAACCGCTCGGCGAAGTGGCGTACGCGCGGGAAGGAGACCGGGTTGCCGATCATGGCCGCCTGGGCCACGGAGGGGCGCACCGTGACGGGC
The DNA here is from genome assembly GCA_050253205.1 of Desulfovibrionaceae bacterium. Taxonomy (GTDB): domain Bacteria; phylum Desulfobacterota; class Desulfovibrionia; order Desulfovibrionales; family Desulfovibrionaceae; genus JAHJKV01. The sequence goes on along the minus strand of JBFWJM010000016.1, from coordinate 2,704 downwards.
GCGTACTGGCGCTCACCGGGGTCGTCCACGGCGTAGTAGCGGTACACCGGGTCCGCGTGGTGCGACTGCACGCCGAAGATGCGCGGCAGGGTGTCGATGATGCCGAGGTCGAGCAACTTGAGGAAGCCCGCCATGATGGCCGTGACGTTGCCCGCGTTGCCGATGGGCACGAACACGCACTTGCCCGCCAGGTTCCAGTCGTACCATTGGGCCACCTCAAAGGCGTACGACTCCTGGCCGAGGATGCGCCAGGCGTTCTTGGAATTGAGCAGGGCCACGCGGTAGTTGTCCGCCAGGTGCTCCACAACCTTCATGCAGTCATCGAACACGCCGGGCACCTCCAGCACCACGGCCCCCGAGCCCAGGGGCTGGGCGAGCTGCTGGGGCGTGACCTTGCCGTGCGGCAGGATGACCACACTCTTGAGCGCGCCGCCCACGTAGGAGGCGTAGAGCGCAGCTGCGGCGGAGGTGTCGCCCGTGGAGGCGCAGACCGTGAGCACCTCGTCCCAGCCGTGCTTGCGCACCAGGGCCTTGAGGTAGCTGAAGGCGCAGGCCATGCCCCGGTCCTTGAACGAGGCAGAGGGATTCTGGCCGTCGTTCTTGTAGGCCGTGGTCGCGCCCGTGAGGTCGTTCAGCGCCGGGGCGGAGGCCACCACCGGGGTGTTGCCCTCGCCGAGGTAGACCACGTCCTCTTCGTCCACCACCGGGGCCATGAGCTCGTAGAACCGGAAGATGCCGCGCAGGGCGGTGTTCTTGGTGGCCGCGCGCTCGTCGAAGATGCGCCGCCATTCGCTGCCGGGCGTCTTCTTCAGTTCGTCGAAGGCGAGGTTCTCCAGCACGAACACGTCCCCGCATTCGGGGCAGGTGTAGAGCAGTTCGTCGATGCCGTACGCGGCGCCGCAGCCAAGGCAGCGGTACTGCATCCGGCCACGATAGGCGGGAAAGGTGTTGGCGGACATGCGTTGCTTCCTTTTGGTGGTGTCAGCCTGGCCAGACCTGGCGCGCGGCCAGGGTCAGCATGGCCATGCCGGTGGCGAGCTTGAGGGTCATGCCGAGGGATTTGCCGAAAAACGCGCCCTTGGCCGCGCGGCTGGCCTCGGCGAAGGGCCGCGAGGCAGAAAGCTCGAAGACCAGGCAGCCCGCATAGGCCCCCAGGAGCGCCCCGGGCAGCGCGCCCAGGCCGAAGAAGAACGGCGCGCCGAGGATGGCCCCGAGCACCGCGCCGATGATGCCGCCCCAGTTGCCCCGGCCCGTGGCCCCGTAGCGCTTGGCGCTCCACATCTGGAGCAGGAACTCCGCCACCTCGGCCACGGCCGCCAGGGCGAGGAGGATGCCCACGCTCCACCAGCCGAGCCCGGCACCGGGCTTGAGCCAGACCCACCCGGCGGCGAAGGCCGCCAGCAGCCAGTTGCCCGGCATGCCGAAGACGTTCAGGCCGTTGGCCGCCAAAAGCAGCAGGAGGAAGAAGGTGACCCAGACGTATTCCATGGCGTCAGCACTGGTTGCGCAGGTCGGCCACGCGCTGGGCCTTGCCCTCTGCCTTGGGGATGGAGCCGGACTGCACCAGCTCCACGCGCGGGGTGATGAGGATTTCGTCGCACAGGCGGGAGGCGATCTTCTTCTGGAGGCCCTGGAGCTTGCGCATGTCCTCCTCGAAGAACTCTTCCTTGATCTCCACCTTCACGCGCATCTGGTCCATGAGCCCGTCGGAAACGAGCTCGATGACGTAGTTCTGGCCCACCTCGGGCATGGCCATGAGCGCTTGCTCCACCTGCATGGGGTAGATGTTCACGCCCTTGATGATGAGCATGTCGTCCGCGCGGCCCGCGATGCGGTCGATGCGGCGGTGGGTCCGGCCGCAGGCGCACTCGCCGGGGATGAAGCGGGTCAGGTCGCGGGTGCGGTAGCGGATAAGCGGCATGCCCCTGCGGGTGAGGTTGGTGAGCACCAGCTCGCCGGTTTCGCCGTCGGGCAGGGGTTCGCCCGTTTCGGGGTCGATGATCTCGGCCAGGAAGGCATCCTCCCAGAGGTGCATGCCGACCTGGTGCTCGCACTCGAAGGCCACGCCCGGGCCGTTGAGTTCCGAGAGGCCGTAGGAGTTGTACGCCTTGAGGTGCAGCAGCTCCTCGATGCGTCGGCGGCATTCCTCTGTGTGCGGCTCCGCGCCGATGAGCGCTATGCGCAGCGGCAGGGACGCGGGGTCGATGCCCTCCTTTTCGAGAAACTGGGCGAAATAGAGCGCGTAGGAGGGGATGATGTGCGCCACGGTGACGCTGAAGTCCTTCATCATCTTGAGCTGGCGCTTGGAGTTGCCCGCGCCCACGGGGATGGTCAGGCAGCCGAGGCGCTCGGAGCCGTAGTGGATGCCGAGCCCGCCGGTGAACAGGCCGTAGCCCGAGGTATTCTGGAGCACGTCCCCCCGGCGCACGCCGCAACAGTGCATGGACCGGGCCATGAGCTCGGCCCACTGGTCCAGGTCCTCCTGGGTGTAGAACACGGCCGTGGGGGTGCCCGTGGTGCCAGAGGAGGCGTGCAGCCGCACGAAGTCGTCCAGCGGACGGGTGAGCAGGCCGTAGGGGTAGTTGTCGCGCAGGTCCTGCTTTACGGTGTAGGGGAGCTTTCGTACGTCGTCCGCGGTGTGGATGTCCTCGGGGCCGACGCCCGCCTCGGCCAGGGCCTTTTTGTAGAACGGCGCGTCCATGGC
>JBFWJM010000015.1:0-22989 GCA_050253205.1 Desulfovibrionaceae bacterium | reverse complement strand
CTCGCTCCTGGCATCCCACCATCCGGGAGCGGCCTGTCGGGCATGGGGAACGGCGGCCTGCGCAAGACCCGCAGCCTGCGTAAGGCCGCAGCCTGCGAAGGGCCGCCGCCCGCGCAGGGCCAGCTAGTCGAAATACGGCCTGCGCAGCTCCTCGTCGATGGCGTCCGCGTCCGGGGCGTTGAGCTGCATGAGTCGGTGCAGCATGCCGAAGCTCTCGTCGTCCATGGCCACGAAGTCCACGGCGGTTTCCTCCTCGTCCGCCCGGACCACGCGCCCCTCCACCGCGATCTCCACCTTGGGCGCGAGGCGGATGCGCACCTCGCAGGCCGCCCCGGCCTCGAAGCCGGAGCCGCTCGTGGCCAGGAGCCCTTTCATGCTCAGGTTCTTGGTGGTCACGTCCGCGCTCTGGCCGCCCACGATGATGCGCGCCGGGAATCCGGCCTGCGCCCGCATATGTCTCCGCTTGTCCGGCATGTTGTCCTCCAGGGTTCCGATGACGCATCGTACCATCCGCCGCGTGTGAAATCCATCCCCGCGCTTGCCAAAGCGAACAACAAACCCCATCATGCCCGTATGAAATGTCCCCGCGACGCCATGTTGTCCGCCGTCTGCCCGGCCGCACGGACCGCGCTCCCCCTGCTCTTGCTGCTGGTCATGGCCCTGGTGGCCTGCGCCGGGCCCTCTACAGGGCAGAATCCGGCCTACTCCGAGGTCCACGCGGCGGACACGCCCGCCCTGCTCCGCGAGCGCCCGGAGTTGCTGGTCATCGACGTGCGCACCCCGCGCGAATTCGCGGGCGGCCACCTGGAAGGGGCCCTGAACCTGGACATGAGCGCGCCGGACTTCGAGGCCCGGCTGCGGGAGCTGGACCCCGCCGCCGCGTATCTCGTCTACTGCCGCAGCGGCAACCGCTCTTCCCATGCGCTGCCCGCATTCCGCGAGCTGGGCTTCACGGACGTGACGCACATGACGGACGGGCTCCTGGGCTGGAACGCGGCCGGGCTGCCGCTGGTGAAGTAGGTGCGAAGATCCTCGCGAGGAGGCCCCATTCTGGCTGGTTGCGGACGCTTGGCCCATGCACATGGCCGGGCGAAAATCGGGCGCAATGAACGACTAACTGACTGTCGAAAAACTCATTTTTAGCAGGCCGTTCAAAACGTGTGAGATGCAAGGAAGTGAAAAAATCCAGGATGCGCAGTACATTGCGCATACACAAGCGGTCTGGATTGTTTCGCTGACGCAGCAGATGGCACTTTTTCAACAGCCTGCCAAGGCTCAACCGCTCCCGAAGGACGCATCCCGCTCCACCCGGGCCACGCGCAGGCGAAAGGCCGAGTACCAGGCGTCCCGGCCATGGCGCCGGGCGGCCGCATGCTCTGCGTTCCTCCTCCAGGCGGCGATGGACGCCTCGTCCTTCCAGTACGACACGGTGATGCCCAGGCCATCGCGCGCGGACTCCGCGCCGAGAAAACCCGGCTGCTCCCCGGCCAGCTCCATAAGCCGGGCGGCGGTTTCGGCGTAGCCCGCGTCCTTGTCCGTGTGCAGGTCCGTATCAAGGCCCGTGCGAATGGAGGTGAAGATCACGGCCCAGTACGGCGGCTCGGGGGTCCTGGCGAACAGGCTCATGATTGCCACTCCGGCCTGCGCTTTTCCACGAACGCGCGCGTGCCTTCGTCCGCGTCCGGGGTCAGGATGATCCGGCGCAGGGCGCGGGCGTTCTCCTCCCAGAAGGCGGTCTCGGTCCTGTCCCTCGCGGCGCGGGCGAGGTTGAAGGTCTCGCGCAGGGCCGGGGGCGCGTTCCGGGATATCCTTGCGGCCAGCTCCAGCGCGGCGAAGCGCACGGCCTCCGCCGCGTCGCTTCGGGCCGCCGGGTCGGCCACATGGTTCACCAGCCCGAGGGCGCGGGCCTCGGCGGCGTCCATGGGCGCGCCCGTGAGCAAGAGTTCCATGGCCCTGGCGGCGGGGATGCGCGCGGGCAGGCGAAACGCCCCCCCGGCGGCGGCAAAGAGCCCGACCCCCGGCTCCGGCAGGCCGAAGCGCGCCCCGGGCGCGGCCACGACCATGTCGCACGCGAGCACCAGCTCGAACCCGCCCGCCAGCGCGGGCCCCTGCACGGCGGCGATGAACGGCTTGGCGCGCGGGTAGCGCACGAACCCGGCGAACCCGGCACGCGGCGCGGCCGCCCCGCCTTTCTTCGAACGGGAGACGAGGTCGCCCAGCATGTCGAGCCCGGTGAGCTTGATCTCCTCGGGCGCGGCCAGCTCCGGGCCGAGGCAGATGGCCTCGCCGTGCCCCTCGCGGTACTCCTTGAGGTCCATGCCCGCGCAGAACACGTCCCCCTCGGCGGCGAGCACGCCCACCAGCACCTCGGGGTCGGCCTCCACGGCCTCCAGCGCACGGACGATCTCCAGGCACATGGCCCGGTTCACGGCGTTCTTCGCCTCCGGGCGGCGCAGGGTCAGCACCGCCGCGCGCCCGGCCTTCTCCAGGGTGATGGTCCGGAACCCTTCCGCCATGGGGCCTCCTTGGGGCTATGAATCAATCAAAGTTGTTGAGTCGCAGGAACTTGCCGGTGATGGAGTTGGAATCAGCCATGATGGCCTCCGGGGTCCCGAGGGAGACGATCCTGCCGCCGCTCTCCCCGCCGCCGGGCCCGAGGTCGAAGACCCAGTCCGACGCCATGACCACGTCCGCGTTGTGCTCGATGACCACCACCGTTGCCCCCCGGTCCACGAGCTGGTGCAGCACGCGGATGAGCTTGCCCACCTCGTGCATGTGCAGGCCCGTGGTGGGCTCGTCGAGGATGTAGAGCGTGCCGGGCAGGCTGCGCTTGCCCAGCTCCCGGCTGATCTTGATGCGCTGCGCCTCGCCGCCGGAGAGGGTGGTGGCGGGCTGGCCCAGGCGCAGGTATTCCAGGCCCACCTCCTCCAGCACCGTGAGCCGCCGGAGCAGCGTGGGGTGGTGCTGGAAGAATTCCTTGGCCTGGCGCACGGTCATGTCGAGCACGTCGGCGATGGTCTTGCCCCGGTACTGCACCTCCAGGGTTCGCTCGGAGTAGCGCCGCCCCTTGCACGCCTCGCAGGTGACGTACACATCGGGCAAAAAGTGCATCTCCACGCGTATCTGCCCGTCGCCCCGGCAGCGCTCGCAACGCCCGCCCTTGACGTTGAAGCTGAAGCGCCCGGGCTTGTAGCCCCGGGTCCTGGCCTCGCGCGTGCCCGCAAAGATGGTGCGTATCTCGTCGAATATCTTGGTATACGTGGCCGGGTTGGAGCGCGGGGTCCGGCCGATGGGCGTCTGGTCGATGGAGATGACCTTCTCGACCTGCTCCAGCCCCTCGATGCCCGCGATGGTGCCGGGGTTGTCCACCCGGGTGCCGCGCGCCAGGGCGATGTGCTTGTAGAGCGAATCCACCACCAGGGAGCTCTTGCCCGAGCCCGAGACCCCCGTGAAGCAGACGAGCTGGCCCAGGGGCAGCTCCAGGTCCACGTTCTTGAGGTTGTTGGTGGTCACGCCCTTGAGGGTGATGCTTCCCTGGGGTTCGCGGCGCTCGTCCGGCAGCTCGATGCGCAGGTCGCCCCGCAGGTACTTGCCCGTGAGCGAATCCTCCGCCCGCAGCAGATCCTCCACGGCCCCCTGGAAGACGATCTCCCCGCCGAGCCAGCCCGAGCCCGGGCCCAGCTCCAGCACGTGGTCCGCCGCGCGGATGGTGGCCTCGTCGTGCTCCACCACGAGCACGGTGTTGCCGCGTTCCTGGAGGCTGCGCAGGGTGGCGAGCAGCCGCTCGTTGTCTCGCGGATGCAGGCCGATGGAGGGCTCGTCCAGCACGTACGTCACGCCCACGAGGCCGCTGCCGAGCTGCGAGGCGAGGCGGATGCGCTGGGCCTCCCCGCCCGAGAGGGTGGCCATGTTCCGGCCAAGGGAGAGATAGTCGAGCCCCACGTTGACCATGAACCCGATGCGGTGGGTCAGCTCCTTCATGAGCGGCTCGGCGATGAGCGCATGGTGCCCGGCAAAGGAGAGCCCGCCCAGCCACTCCAGGGCCCGGGCGATGGACATGGACACGAAGTCGAAAATGGACACGCCCTCCACGCGCACGGCCAGGGACTCGGGCCGCAGGCGCGCCCCGGCGCAGGCCGGGCAGGGCCTGCTCTGGCGGAAGCGGCTCAGCCAGTCCGCCCAGATGCCCACCTCCTGGTGGCCGTATTCCAGAAGCTCCACCACGCCGGGCCAGTCCTCGCCCTCGTCGCCGTGCATGAGCGCGTTCCAGGCCTCGGGGCTGAACTCGCCAAGCGGCGTGTCCAGCGTGAAGCCGTGGGCCTTGCCCAGGCGCTTCAGCCTCGGGCCGAACTGGTTCTGCCTGTAGGCCGATTTCCAGGGGATGACCCCGCCCCGGTTGAGGGAGAGGCCCTTGTTGGGTGCGATGAGGTCCGGCTCGTAATACTCCACGGAGCCGATGCCCGAGCAGGTGGGGCAGGCGCCCTGGGGCGAGTTGAAGGAAAAGAGCTGCGGGCTCAGCCTGGGCATGGATATCTTGCACTTGGGGCAGGTGGAGCGCGTGGAGACGAGCCTGTCCGTGGTGGATTTGTCTTCGTTCAACACGGCCACGAGGAGCGACTCGCCCCCCTGGGAGAGGGCCAGCTCCACGGAGTCCGCCAGCCGTTTCTTCATGTCCGCCCCGCGTACGAGGCGGTCCACCACCAGCTCGATGGTGTGCTTCTTGTTCTTCTCCAGCTCGGGCGGGCTCTCCAGCAGGTGCATTTCGCCGTTAACGCGCACCCGGGCGAAGCCCTCCTTGCGCAGCTTGGCGAAGAGGTCCTTGTGCGTGCCCTTCTGGTGGTCCACCAGCGGGGCCATGAGCATGAACCGCGAGCCGTCGGGCAGGGCCATGATGTCCTCGACGATCTCGTCCACGGTCTGGGCCGAGATGGGCTCGCCGCAGGAGGGGCAGTGGAAGGTGCCGAGCCGCGCGAAGAACACGCGCAGGAAGTCGTAGATCTCCGTCACCGTGCCCACAGTGGAGCGGGGGTTGCGGGTGGCGGTCTGCTGCTCCAGGGAGATGGCCGGGGAAAGGCCCTCCACCTTGTCCACCAGGGGCTTGTCCATCTGCGGGAGGAACTGGCGGGCGTACGCCGAGAGGGACTCCACGTAGCGGCGCTGGCCCTCGGCGTAGACGATGTCGAACGCCAGGGTGGACTTGCCCGAGCCGGACGGCCCGCAGACCACCACGAGCTGCTCGCGGGGGATGTCGAGGGTCAGGTTCTTGAGGTTGTGATGGCGCGCGCCCTCGATGCGGATGGAGGGCCCGCCGACGGAGGCGGAAGCGGCCTGGGCCGCCTTTCGGGTGCTTTTGGGGGGTGTGCTCATGGTCGGTCCAATCTAATCATTGGCCCGCGCATGGCAAGGGCGGCACGCCCCAAAGAGAGATTGACACAAACCATGTAATATATGTACTATATAGTAAAGGAGTTACAATGAACCATCGTGTGTCGGCAAAAATGAAAGACATTTCGCTCGCAAGGGCAGGATCCGCAGTGGACATGCAAATTTACGGGGATGACCATCTGCTGGGTCACATCATTATTGGGAAGGGTACATTTCGCTGGCGCAAGGCAAAACAACAAAAAAATAAAACCATGAACTGGACACGCTTCTTCCAGTTTTTGGAAGCAAACGCGGACCAGTTTCTAGACGAATAGCATATTAAACGACTTTCTCAACCCACGCCCGGCGCGCGCTTGAGCAGGCGGAGGTTCGGCCAGACGATGCCGCAGATGATCAGCGCCATGCCCGCCACGTTGAGCCAGGAGACCGGGTCGCCCAGGATGAGCCAGGAGGCGAGCACCGCGGCGGCGGGCTCCACCGTGGAGAAGATGGACGCCAGCGGCGAACCGATGCACTCCACGGCCTTGTAGAGGAAGACCACGGCGGAAACCCCCGTGACCAGCCCGAGCCCCAGGGCCACCAGGAGCCCCTCGGCGGAGAGCGAGGCATACGCCCCCGGGCCCCCGGCCGCGAAGGTCCAGACCAGCCCCGCAGTGCAGAACACGTAGAAGGTCATGGTCATGGGGTTTTCGTCCTTGAGCCAGAACTGCACGGCCACGAGGTATGCCGAGAACACGGCCATGGCCCCCACCGAAAGGAGCAGCCCGGCCAGGGGCAGCCGCGCGCCGAAGGCCTCGCGGAACACGAGGCAGCAGCCCAGGGTCACCAGCGCAAGGGAGAGCCAGGTGCGCCGGGAGATGGGCTGCCGGAAGAGCGCGGCGCAGAGCAGCGTGACCATCACCGGATAGAAATAGAGGATCAGCGTGGGCGTGGAGGCCGGAACGAGCTCCACGGCGGACATGAACAGCCACGACTGCAAGGGGTAGAAGAGCATGCCCAGGGCGGCGGCCTTGGGCAGGGTGCGCGGCCCAGGGCGCAGCAGCCGCCTGTCCGTGAGGGCCAGCCAGAGGCCGAAGAGCACCGCCGCCGGAAGGAACCGCGACATGAGGATCATGCGCACGTCCATGCCCGCTCCGTAGGCGAGCTTACCGAACACGGGCAGGAACCCGAAGCTGATGCCCGAAAGGACGCTATAGAGGAATCCGCGCAGCATGAAGCGAGGAACTACGCCCGAAGCCCGGCCTTCGCAATGGGAAAGACGGCTTCAGCGCGCTTTTGTGGACATTTTCCCCGTCAGGTGGAAGGCGATGCCTATGACCCCCACCAGCACCGCAATGAACGCGGTCCAGCCGAGGTGGTGGTAGACCAGCCCGGGGGCAAAGGAGCCGAGGGTGCCGCCGCCGTAGTAGAAGGCGATGTACAGGCCGTTGACCACGCCCTTTTTGCCTTCGGTGGCGGCGTTGACCACGCCGGGGCCCACGGACTGCACCAGGAAGAACCCGGCGCAGAACGGGAAGAGCACGGCCAGGAGCAGGTCGCCCGAGGGAACGAGGCAGGAGGCCACGGAACAGCCGAAGATGACGATGCCCAGGCGCAGCACCCCGCGCTCGCCCATGGATTCGGCCATGCGCGTGGAGAGGAGCGCGGCCAGGATGCCCACCATATAGCCCATGTACATGGTGCCTGTGCGCAGCGGGCTGACCCCGCCCTCCAGCTCTTCCAGGCGGAAGGGCAGGTAGTTGAGCGTGGCGGTGAAGGCGAAGAAGCAGCAGAAGACCATGAGATAGACCCGCAGCAGCGCGGGCGCGCGCAGCGCGGACCAGACCTTGGAGAAATCCGGCCGCTCGAAGCCCGCCGCGCCCGAGGCCGCCGTGGCCATGAGCACCAGCCCGGCCAACACGGAGAGGGCGGAGAGCGCCAGGAACGGGGCCTCCCAGCCGAAGGCCCAGGCCGTGAGCCCCGCGCCGAAGCGCCCGAAGAACCCGCCGAAGATGGTGGCCGCGATGTACAGGGCCATGACCCGGCGGATGCGCTCCAGGGTGGCGGACTCCGAGAGCAGGGTCATGATGGAGGTGAGCACTGCCGGGACGGCCAGCCCCTGCACCGCGCGGAAGGCGAGCAGCAGCGGCCAGGTGGTGGCAAACGCCACGCCCACATGGCCCAGGGCGATGATCACGATGGCCACGCTGGCCAGCCGCCCGGCGGAGACGGACTCCAGCGCCACGCCGTAGACGATGGGCGCGAAGGAGAGCGGCAGCATGGTCAGGGTGATGACCAGGGAGGCCTCGGCCTTGGCCAGGGCGAAGCGCGCGGCCAGCAGGTGGAGCATGGGCTGCGGGGCGTAGAGCGTGGCCACCGCGAGGATGGCCGTGCAGATGGCCGCCGTGGTGGCCACGGCGGAACCGCCTTTGGGAGAGGGCCTGAGGGAAGGCCCTGGGCCCTCGGCGCGACCCGGGCCCGGTGCGCCTGGCGCGGGAGCCAGAGCGGGCCCGGCACCCTCCACGGCTACTTCCAGGCCGAGGCGTGCTCGGCGGCGAACTGGGCGAAGCTCCTGGCCGGGCGGCCCGAGAGGTGCTCCACGGCGCTGGTCTTGAACGACGTGTAGTCGCTCCTGGCGTAGCGGTGCATGGAGAGGAGCATGTGCACGTTCCACTCGGGCACGCCCGAGGCCTCCAGGGCCAGGCCGTACTCCTCCACCTCCAGGGGCGCGTAGCCGAACTCCCTGCCGCACGCGGCGGAGATGGCCCCGGCCACCTGGTGATTGTCCAGGGCCTCCGGCCCGGTGACCACGTAGAAGCTGTTCTCCTGCGGGGCCCCGTCGGCCAGGACCCCGGCCGCTGCCGAGGCGGCGTCGCGCAGGTCCACAAAGCTGGTGCGGCTCCCGGCCTCGGGCACAGGCACGGCCCCGTACTGGCGGATGAGCGGCGCGAGCAGGCCGGAATAGTTCTGCATGAAGGCGGCGGGCCGCAGCGTCACGAACGGCAGGCCCGAGTCCTGGAGGTCCGCGTCCAGCGCGCCGTGGAGCTTGCCGAGCTGGAAGTGGGCGTTGGGGTCCGCGCCCATGCACGAGGAGCGCACCACCAGCCCGACCCCGGCCTGCCGGGCGGCGGCGATGGCCGCCGCGCCCCACTTGCGCATCTCCTGGTGCAGCGGGAGCATGAGGAAGAGGCGGTCCGCGCCGTCCAGGGCGGCGGGCAGGGATTCGGGGTCGGCAAAATCGAAACGGACCAGGGGCACGCCCAGGGCCCGGGCGCTTTCGCTCTCGGGGTCGCGCACGGCGGCCACGGCCGAAACGCCCCGCGAGGCCAGTTCCGCGAGCACCGCACCGCCCAGCGCGCCCGTGGCACCGGTCACCAATATGCGCATGGAGATTCTCCTTTGGGTTCAACTCCCGAAGACGTACCCGAGCACGACGGCGGAAACAAGGGCGCACGCCGAAAAAAGCGCCAGCCGGAGCCGCGCGCCGCGCCCGCCGGGCAGCGGTGCCAGGGAGCGCGCCGGGGCCGCCGGGTCCACATGGACCGCAAGCCCCCCGCCAATCGCCTCCCTGGCCCGCGCCACGGCCTGGTCCAGGGCCTCGCCGTGTGCCTCGGGGCTGCGCCGCACGCTCCGTGGCAGCTCCACCTCGCGGCTGGCGCTCCCGCGCCACAGCCCGCCCCGGGCCTCATACTCGTATTCGATCTCCAGGTCCCAGGCGCGCTCCCTGCTGCCCAGCGCGCCGCGATATTCGCGGACCTCCACGCTGGTGGAGAGCACCCGCGCCCGGGCCAGCGGCCAGGCCGCCAGCGCCCGCCGCCGGGTCATGCCGTGCAGCGTCAGCGCCGCGCCCATGGCCGAAAACAGCAGCACAGGCACGAAGAGCAGCAGCAGGCTGAAGCGGAACAGCGAGGGATAGAGCTCCATCAATCCCCGACCATGCAGGCCACGCCCATGTGCACGCGGTACGCGGCCACGGTGTTCTGCAGGAGCATGGCGATGGTCATGGGCCCGACACCGCCGGGCACGGGCGTGATGGCCGAGACCTTGTCCTTCATGCCCTCGAAGTCCACGTCGCCCACCAGCCCCTCGTCCGCGCGGTTGATGCCCACATCCACCACCACGGCCCCTTCCTTGACCATGTCGGCGGTGATGAACTTGGGGCTGCCGATGGCCGCGAAGAGGAAGTCCGCCTCCAGGCACTCCTTCTTGAGGTCGGCCGTGCCGGAGTGGCAGAGGGTGACCGTGGCGTTGGCGCAGGCTCCGCTCTGGCCGAGCAGCAGGGCCAGGGGCTTGCCCACGATGTTGCTGCGGCCGACGACCACGGCCTTCTTGCACGCCGGGCTCAGGCCGTAGCGCTGGAGCAGCTCCAGCACGCCCGCCGGGGTGCAGGGCTTGAACCCGGGCAGCCCGAGGGTCATGCGGCCCACGTTGGTGGGGTGGAAGCCGTCCACGTCCTTGCCGGGGTCGATGAGATCGAGGCAGCGCTGGGAGTCGAGCCCCTTTGGCAGGGGCAGCTGGAGCAGGATGCCGTCCACGCTGCGGTCGCGGTTGAGCTCCTGGATGAGCCCCTCCACCTCGTGCTGGGAGGCCGTGGCGGGCAGGCGGTAGCCCATGCTGCGGATGCCCGCCTCGTCGCAGGCGCGTTCCTTGTTGCGCACGTAGACCTGGGAGGCCGGGTCCTCGCCCACGAGGATCACGGCCAGGCCGGGCGCGCGGCCGTGGGCGGCGCAGAGCGCCTCCACCTCGGTCTTGAGTTCCGCGCGCATGGCCGCGGCGGTTGCTTTTCCGTCGAGAAGGATCATGAGGCTTGTCTCCTTGATTGTTGTTGCGGAGCCAGAGATTGAACGCAAAAAAGGCGGCCCGTCAAGCATCGCTGGACGGGCCGCCGCAGAAGGTCGGGCTGTATGGTCTACTCGAACCAGCTGTTGGCCAGCACCGGGCCGAAGTAGTAGCCGTCCTCGCCCAGCTCCTCCTCGATGCGCAGGAGCTGGTTGTACTTGGCGATGCGGTCGCTGCGGCAGAGCGAGCCGGTCTTGATCTGCCCCGCGTTGGTGGCCACGGCCAGGTCCGCGATGAACGCGTCCTCCGTTTCGCCCGAGCGGTGGGAGACCACGGTGGTGTAGGCCGCCTGCTTGGCCATCTCGATGGTGTCCAGCGTCTCGGTGAGCGTGCCGATCTGGTTCAGCTTGATGAGGATGGAGTTGCACACGCCCCGGTCGATGCCCTCGGCCAGGATGTCGGGGTTGGTGACGAAGAGGTCGTCGCCCACCAGCTGGATGCGATGGCCCAGCTTGTCGGTCATGGCGGCGAAGCCGTCCCAGTCGCCCTCGGCCAGGCCGTCCTCGATGCTCACCAGGGGGAAGCGGTCGCAGAAGTCGGCGTAGAAGTCGATGATCCCGGCGGAGTCGAACTCCTTGCCCTCGCCCGCCAGCACGTACTTGCCGTCCTTGTAGAACTCGCTGGCCGCGGCGTCGATGCCAAGCGCAATCTGCGCTCCGGGCTCGTAGCCCGCCTCGGTGATGGCGCGCATGATGTACTCGAAGGCCTCGCCGTGGGACTTCAGGTTCGGGGCGAAGCCGCCCTCGTCGCCCACGCTGGTGACATGGCCGTCCTTGGCGAGGATTTTCTTCAGGGCGTGGAAGGTCTCCGCGCCCATGCGCAGGGCCTGGGCGAAGCTCTCCGCCCCCAGAGGCAGAATCATGAACTCCTGGATGTCCAGGTTGTTGGGCGCGTGCTCGCCGCCGTTGATGATGTTCATCATGGGCGCGGGCAGGATTTTGGCGTTGATGCCGCCGATGTGCTGGTAGAGCGGAATGCCCAGGAAGGAGGCGGCGGCGCGGGCGTTGGCCAGGGAGACGCCGAGCATGGCGTTGGCTCCCAGGCGGCTCTTGTTTTCCGTGCCGTCGAGGTCGATCATCTCGTTGTCCAGCGCGGTCTGGCGCAGGCCGTCCATGCCCACCACGAGGTTGGCGATCTCCTCCTGCACGTGGGTCACGGCCTGGGTCACGCCCTTGCCGAGGTAGCGTTCCTTGTCGCCGTCGCGCAGCTCAAGCGCCTCGCGCGAGCCCGTGGACGCGCCCGAGGGCACGGCGGCCCTGCCGGAAACGCCCGATTCGTAGACGACCTCGACCTCAACCGTGGGGTTGCCCCGAGAATCCAGTATTTCCCTGGCCCAGACGGCGCTGATGATGCTCATGTAAGGCTCCTTTGTATGAGGAAAAACAGGGGAACGTCATGTTTCGACAGGCGGAAGCATACCCCAATTCCACCCGGTGCTCAAACGGCGAGAAGCGAAAATCACCGGCATCGAAGAAAAGTCACGGTTTTTCTTTTCCGTGATAATAACAAGAAATCCTCGCCTCTGCTCCACTCCCCGTGTAGGGTATTACTCTGACACATTTTTTTACCCCGAAACCATAGGAGAAACACCATGCAAGTCAGCGCGAGAAACCTGATCCCCGGCACCGTCAAGCACATCGACGTCGGTGCAGTGAATTGCGAAGTGGTCATCGAGGCCGCCCCCGGCGTCGAGATCGTCTCCATCATCACCAAGAACTCCGTGGAGCGCATGGGGCTCAAGGTCGGCGCCAAGGTCAAGGCCATGGTCAAGGCCTCCAGCGTCATGGTCGTCACCGACTAGCCGACGAACCGTCATAGCACGACAGCAGGCGCGGCGCGCTCCTCCAAGGGCGCGTCGCGCCTTGCTGTGAGGGATCGCGTCGCGCCTTGTAGTAAGAGGACAGGGCGCGCCTTGTCGTGCGGGGCTCCCGGCTACGCGCCGGGATCGTCGAGCAGTTCCCCGCCCGAGGCGGCCCCCCGGGCCAGCTGGTCGCAGCGCTCGTTCTCGGGGTCGCCCGCGTGCCCCTTGACCCAGCGCCATTCCACCTCGTGGCGCTCCACCTGCCCGATCATGGCCAGCCAGAGGTCCTGGTTCTTCACGGGCTTTTTGGCGGCGGTCTTCCAGCCGTTCTTCTTCCACCCGGCGATCCAGCGCTGGGTGAAGGCGTTCTTCACGTATTGCGAATCCGTGTGCAGGGTCACGCGGCAGGGTTCCTTGAGGGCCTCCAGCGCGCGAATCACCGCCAGCATCTCCATGCGGTTGTTGGTGGTGCGGCGGTAGCCCTGGGAGAGCTCCCTGCGCGTGCCGGCGTATTGGAGCACCGCGCCGTAGCCGCCGGGGCCGGGGTTGCCCAGGCAGGAGCCGTCGGTATGGATGGTCACGTCCTTCAATTTCCGTTCTCCGTGGGGTTGGTGGTGGAACCGGGGCCCAGGGGCTGCCCGGCCAGCCCGCGCCAGATGTCCACCAGGGCGGCCTTGAGCCCGCCGGGCCAGTCCCCGGCGTCGAAGGCGAGGGGGAAGTGCCCTGTGGAGAGCCGCCGGGCGAAGCCCTCGGGCAGGGCGCGCTCCACCAGCGGAGGGAAGACCACCATGGCCTCGCGCAGTTCGGGGGAGAGGCCGATGAACAGGGTCCGCGAATCGAGCTCGGGCAGGATCACGGGCCCCCGGAAGATGCGGATCACGACCTTCTGGCCGAAGTCTTCCCGCAGGCCGGAGGCGAACCGGGCCAGGAACTCCAGGTCCTGGTGCGAGAGGGTTCCCGTCTCGTCCTCGATGGCCGTGTCCGAGGCCACGCGGTCCATGAAGCTCCGGCCCTCGCCGGAATAATGGCTCCAGATGACCACCAGGGCGGACTCCAGGCCGTCCCTCCAGTCGATGTCCCAATACTTGTTGAAATGATGCTCCTCCATCTCGCGGATCAGGGCGCGCCCCGCATCGTCCACGGGATTCATGCGCAGCACCACCTGGCGCTCGGCCGGACACAAACCGAGGAAGAGCTCCCCCTCGGCCACCTCGGGCTCGGCCAGGCGGGCCGTGCGCACCTGGATGCGTGCATGCACGCCGTATTCCCTTTCCAGGGTCTCCACGAAATCCCGGGCGAAGCTCTTGAGCCGCGAGCCGGCCTGTTCGGTTTCATCCCAGAAGGCCTGGTCACCCTGGAGCCGTTCGATGATGTTCTCGTTGTTCTTCCAGAAGGCCCAGATCACCGCGAGCATCACCAGCGCCATGGCGATGGTCCGCATGACCCGCTCCCCGGGGGAGCTCCCGCGCACGGAAAAGAAAAAGCCCATGCCGCCCTCCTTCGATTGCACCCTGGACTAGCGGTTTTGCGGGGGGGTGTAAAGCGCGCCAGCCGGGCGAATCCTCCTTTCCCCGCATAATCAACAATTAAATCAACCAGCGCCTTGTCAACAAAACCCATTGAGTGCTACATTCATGTTGCTCTTCTTCAACCATCGCACTCTGGGGGCCGAAA
Organism: Desulfovibrionaceae bacterium; assembly: GCA_050253205.1. GTDB lineage: Bacteria > Desulfobacterota > Desulfovibrionia > Desulfovibrionales > Desulfovibrionaceae > JAHJKV01. The sequence continues at coordinate 9,311 of JBFWJM010000015.1, read as the reverse complement.
TGAAGCTGCTGCACTACCGCGACTGGGGCCTTTTCGCCAAAATCATGAGCCTGTTCCTCGCGCTGATGGGTGTTCTCGCCCTGGGCGTGTTGTTCTATTTGGTTCCCACCCTGGAAAGCACCCTCATGCAGGAGAAGCAGGTCGCCACCAAGAGCTATGTGGAGATCGCCTACTCCATCGTCGAGCACTACGGCCAGCTGGCCCAGCAGGGCAAGCTCCCCGAGGAGGAGGCCAAGCTCCGGGCCCTCGACGAGGTCAGGACCATGCGCTACCAGGGCGACAACTACTTCTGGATCACGGACACCAACTCCGCCATGGTCATGCACCCCATCAAGCCCGAGCTGGACAACAAGGACATGTCCGGCTTCAAGGACTCGGTAGGCAAGAACATATTCGCGGAGATGTCCGTGGTGGCGAAGCAGAGCGGCGAAGGATACGTGGACTACCTCTGGGAAAAGCCCGGCGAGTCCCAGCCCCAGCCCAAGGTCTCCTTCATCCGGCTGTACAAGCCCTGGGGCTGGATCGTGGGCAGCGGCATCTACGTGGATGACGTCGACCGCCAGGCCAGCGCACTGGAGCTGAGCATCATCATTCCCCTGGCCGTGGTCTCCCTGGCGGTGCTGGTGCTGGTGTTCTTCGTGATCAGGTCCATCGCCCGGACCATCAACCACGCGGCCGAGCTGGCCCAGACCGTGCGCCGGGGCGACCTCAGCCTGCGCCTGGGCCTGACCAGCCAGGACGAGGTGGGCGTGCTCTCCCGCGCGCTGGACGGCATGGCCGACGGCCTGGAGGCCAAGGCCAAGGTGGCCCAGGCCATCGCCTCGGGCGACCTGAGCATGGACGTCCCCCTGGCCTCGGACCGCGACACCCTGGGCATGGCGCTCAAGGAGATGAGCGACAACCTGAACCAGGTCATCGCCCGGGTCATGGACGCGGCCCAGCAGGTGGATTCCGGCTCGGACCAGGTGTCCGAGGCGAGCCAGTCCCTCTCCCAGGGGGCCACGGAGCAGGCCGCCAGCCTCCAGCAGATCACCAGTTCGTCCAACGTGATCGGCTCGCAGACGCGCACCAACGCCGAAAACGCCTCCCGCGCCAGCGAGCTGGCCGCCCAGGCGAGGGACTCCGCGGCAAGCGGCGGCAAGGAGATGGAAACCATGGTCGCGGCCATGGGAGACATCTCCGAGGCCAGCCAAGCCATCGCCAAGATCATCAAGGTCATCGACGAAATCGCCTTCCAGACCAACCTGCTCGCGCTCAACGCGGCCGTGGAGGCCGCTCGCGCCGGGCGCCATGGCAAGGGCTTCGCCGTGGTGGCCGAAGAGGTCCGCAACCTCGCCAGCCGCAGCGCCAAGGCCGCGCAGGAAACGGCCGAGCTCATCGAGGGCTCCCTGGGCAAGGTGGAGCGCGGCAACAAGATCGCCAGCCAGACCTTTGAGTCCCTCTCCGGCATCGTGGAGCTCTCCACCAAGCTGGCGGAGCTCGTCTCCGACATCTCGGAGGCCTCCAGCCAGCAGGCCGAGGGCATCAGCCAGATCGCCCAGGGCCTCGACCAGATCGACCAGGTGACCCAGCGCAACACGGCCAGCTCCGAGCAGACGGCCTCGGCCTCCGAGGAACTCGCCTCCCAGGCGGCGGAGCTGCGCGGCATCATGCGGCGCTTCACCCTCAGGCTGGAGGTTGGCGAGCCCGCACGCGGCGTCACCGTGGCGCGCAGCGAGCCCAGGCAGCTCCCCGGCGGCAAGGGAACCTCGCGGCAGGGTGGCAGCGGGGGAGGACGGCCCTCCCCTGGCGCGGCCAAGCCTTCCACAGGAGGCGGCCGGAAGGACGCGGGCGGCTGGGATTCGCTGGGCCCGGGCAACGGCTCCCCCGATCCGGAGGAGGTCATCTCCCTGGAAGACGACTTCCGCAAATACTAGCATCCATTAAGTACTCGCATCCATACAGGGGGAGGCCCGGCCTCCCCCTTGTTTTTTCCTCACGTCCGGCTTGCGGGCCCTGCGCGGGCGGCGGGTCCTGCGCGGACGGCGGGTCCTGCGCGGACGGCGACCCTGCGCGGGCGGCGAGTTACGCATCTGCCCCGCGCCTTCATGCTTTCCGAAACCGAACCTCGACGGACGCGGCACGTGCAGGCCGCTGAAAAGGGGTGGGATGCCAGGCGCGAGAGGGTTGCGGGCCCGACGTGGGCTCTTCCGCCCACGAGGGACTGCAACGCTTGAAGCAACGCCACAGACCCCCCGACCGCCGTTCCTCAGGGGCGGGCCATACGCTGACCTTGACGGACGCGGCACGTGCAGGCCGCTCAAAAGGGGTGGGATGCCAGGCGCGAGAGGGTTGCAGGCCCGACGTGGGCTCTTCTGCCCACGAGGGACTGCAACGCTTGAAGCAACGCCGCAGACCGCCGCTTTTCAGCGGCCTGCCGCCCAGAGGAGGCGAAGCCCGTCCATAAGCAGCTCCGGCCGCACATGGTGGATGGCCGGGCATACGGCCCGGATGCGCCGGGAGAACCCGCCCGTGGCCACCACGAGCGCCTCCCCGCCGATGACGGGCTCCATGCGCCGGACCAGCCCCTCGACCATGGCCGCGAATCCGTGCACGAGCCCCTGGTTGAGGCTGTCCAGCGTGCTGCGCCCGAGCCGCAACCCCGAGGGGTCGATCTCCAGGGTGGCCTCGGGGAGCTTGGCGGTTTCCTCGCGCAGCGAGCGGGTGGAGGAGAGCACGCCCGGGCAGATGAGCCCGCCGAGGTAGGCCCGGCCCACCACGCAGTCGAAGGTGGTTGCCGTGCCGAAATCCACCACCACGATGCGCTCGGCCTGGGGGAAGAGCTCGCGTGCGGCAAAGGCCCCCACGAGCCTGTCCGCGCCCACCTCTTGCGGGCGGGCGTAGCGGTTCTCGATGTCTGGGGCGAGGTCGGCGGGGACGAAGCGGCAGCCCGCGCCGAGCAGGGCGGCGGCCTCCCGGGCCTCGGGGTCGAGCCCGGGCACCACGGAGGAGACGACCATGCCGCCTATCGCCCCGGCAGCGAGCCCGGCCTCCCCGGCCAGGGTGCGGACGCTCTCGGCCAACCCGGCCGCCCTGGCCCCGCGCGAGGGCAGCGAGGCCGAGGCGAGGATGCGCTCGCGGTCCGCCAGGGCGAGCTTCACGCTGGTGTTGCCGATGTCCAGCAGTGCCGCGACACCGCGATGATCGGAATTGGACTCAAGCCTGCGCTCCATGTTCGTTCTCCCTGGCCCTTCCTGGCGGTTTTTTGCGCGGATGACAAGCGCCGCGCACGGAGGCCCGGTGCCGAAATGATAACCTCGCGGCAACCATTGATCCTCGCCGCAAGTCAGGATACACCCTATCGACAAGATAGATCATTTGCTTCGGAGCGCACGAGGAGACCCCCGCATGAATCCCGCGTCACTCATCCCCGCCGTGGACCCGATCCCGGTTCCCGCCCTCTGGTTCGACGTATTGCTCGTGGCCACCTTCACGGTGCACGTCCTGCTCATGAACGCCGTGCTCGGCGGCGCGGCCATCTCGCTGGTGGAGCTGCTGCGCGGCCGCCCGCTGGAGCTGCCCGAGCGCGTGAGCAAGAAGCTGCCCACGGTGCTGGCGCTGACCATCAACTTCGGCGTGGCCCCGCTGCTTTTCCTCCAGGTGAACTACGGACAGTTCGACTACGTGAGCTCCGTGCTCATGGGCGGCTGGTGGCTGGCCATCATCGGCATGCTCCTGGCCGCGTACTACGGGCTGTACATCTACGACCTGCGCTTTGGCGGTCTGGGCCGGGCCCGGGCGCTGATGCTCGCGCTGGCCGTGGGCTGCATCCTCTACGTGGCGTTCATGTTTTCCAACAACATGACCCTGATGCTCCGGCCCGAGGTCTGGATGGACTACCTCACCCGGGGCGGGGCCGTGCTGCTCAACCTGGCGGACCCGACCTTCGCCCCGCGCTGGCTGCACTTCATGACCGGGGCCCTGGCCGTGGGCGGGCTGTTCGTGGCCCTGGTGGGCACCCTCGGCAAGAGCGAGCGGGCAGTGGGCCTGGGCATGGCCTGGCTCGCCCGGGGAACCATGGCCAACGCGCTCATCGGCGTCTGGTTCCTCATCTCCCTGCCGCAGGCCATCATGCTGCGCTTCCTGGGCGGGCACGCCGTGGCCACGCTCGTCCTGCTGCTGGCCGTTGCCGGGGCGCTGGGCATCATCTACACGGGCATCAAGCGGCTGGTCTGGCCCGCCGTGGGCCTCGCCGTGGGCACGGTGGCGCTCATGGCCGTGGCCCGGCACCTGGTGCGGCGGTTCTTCCTGGAGCCGTACTTCACCCCGGCGGACCTGCCCGTGTCGGGCCAGTGGTCGTCGCTGGCGCTGTTCGGCTTCGCCCTGGCCGTGGGGCTGCCTGTCATCTGGTGGATGGTGCGCGCCTACTGTCGCGCCGGGCGCGCCGGGGCCTGCGCCCCTCAAACCGACGCGCGGGCGGGGAGCAAGTAAATGGAATACCCCATCTGGCAACTCACGACCTTCGGCGGCGGCTTCTGGGTGGCGCTCATCGCCACGGTGCACGTGTTCGTGGCGCAGTTCGCCGTGGGCGGCGGGCTCTTCCTCGTGCTGGCGGAGCGCATGGCCTACAGGTCGGAGAACCCGCAGATCCTCGAATACGCCCGCAAGCACTCCAAGTTCTTCCTGCTGCTGACCATGGTCTTCGGCGGGGTCACGGGCGTGGGCATCTGGATCACCGTGGCGCTGCTCTCGCCCCAGGGCACCATCACGCTGATCCACAACTTCGTCTTCGCCTGGGCGGCGGAGTGGGTCTGCTTCCTGGGCGAGATCATCGCCCTGCTCTGCTACTACTACGGCTGGAAGAAGCTCCCCCGGCGCGAGCACCAGGCCATCGGCTGGATATACTTCGTCTTCGGCTGGCTCTCCCTGTTCCTCATCAACGGCATCATCGGCTTCATGCTGACCCCGGGGGACTGGACCGCCACGGGCAGCTTCTGGGACGGATTCTTCAACCCCTCGTTCTGGCCCTCGCTGGTGTTCCGCACCTGCCTCTCGTTCATGATCGCCGGGCTCTTCGGCTTCCTCACGGCCACCCGCGTGGCCGACGAACGCACCCGCGAGCTGCTGGTGCGCACCTGCGCGGCCTGGGCCGCGGCGCCCTTCGCCCTCTTCCTGCTCTCGGGCTGGTGGTACCTCTCGGCCATGCCCGAACCGCAGCACACGCTGATCATGGAGAAGTCCCGCCGGGTGGGCGAGTTCATGCGCTGGTTCTGGATATTCGCCCCGGCCACGGTGCTGGGCGCGCTGTTCATGGCCGTGCGCCTGCCGCGCTCCGTGCGCTTCCCGCTGGCCTTCGCGGTGCTGGCCCTGGGTCTGGGCATGGCCGGGAGCTTCGAGTTCGTGCGCGAGGCGGGCCGCAAGCCGTACGTCATCTTCGGCCACACCTACTCCAACTCCATCACCGTTTCCCGCGCGGAGGAAGTGAACCGGGCCGGGGCCCTGGCCACGTCAAAATGGACCGACGCCGCCATCCTGGAGAGCGACCCCGCCGGGGCGGGCCGCCTGCTCTTCCAGCTGGAGTGCGCCTCGTGCCACTCCCTGGGCGGGCCCATGAACGACATCATCCCGCGCACGCACAAGTTCACCCGCACGGGGCTCATGACCATGCTCACGGGCCTGGGAAGACTGAACCGCTACATGCCGCCCTTCCTGGGCACGGAGGAGGAAAAGGCCGCCCTGGCGGACTGGCTCTTCGCCGAGGTGCACGGCCACGTGGACGCGGACGCGGACGTGGACATCGCCGAACTGCCCGAGCCGGAGCTCCCGGCCTTTGATGCGCGCGACCCGGACGAGGGCGGCTCCCCGTACGTCCTGGCCGCCTGGCCGGACAAGGGCTTCGTGTTCTACACGGACGCGGATTCGCGCTTCTCCATCCTGCCGCCCGGCACAGACCTGCGCGCCCAGCTCGTGCTGCGCGGCACGCCCCCCGAGCTCGTCACCGAAGGCGTGACCATCTCCTACGCCCTGGAGCCCGGGTTCGGGAACCCGGCCGCCCGCTCGGAGTTCTGGAAGCACCGCAGCACGCCTTCGGGCGCGCCCCTGGCCGAGAACGCCGGGCTGGCGGGCAAGTCCACCTCCGGGACCATGGAGCGCGAGGGCGACTCCAACATCCACACCGCTCGCGGGGTGCCCGTGGTGCCCTACCCCGACCCCGACGCGGGCAAGGGCGAGTTCCTGCCCTATGCCCTGGCCGTCATCACGGCCACGGACGAGGCGGGCAACGTCCTGGCCGAGACGGTCATCGACGCTCCGGCGTCCACGGAAATGGCCTGCAAGACCTGCCACGGCGGGGCATGGAAGGTGGCGAACCGCGCGGGCATCGCCGACGAGACGGCCACGGACGTGCTCGCCACGCATGACCGCATGAACCACACGGAGCACGTGGCCAGCGCCGACGCGGGCCGCCCCGTGGTCTGCCAGGACTGCCACGGCGACCCGGCCATGGGCCTGCCCGGGCGAGAAGACCTGCCGAACCTCTCGGCCGCCATCCACGGGGCCCACGCCGTGTACTTCACGGGGCGCGACTCCGAGGCCTGCGGCCTGTGCCACCCCACGGGCATGGAAGGGGCCACGCGCGGCTTCCGGGGCCGCCACTCCGAGTTTCTGGAGTGCGCGGTCTGCCACGGGCCCATCGAGGACCACGCCCTCTCGCTGCTCAAGTTCGAGCGGGAGCGCGGCGTCACCCGGGTGGACAAGTTCATCGGCGAGCTCGCCCCCCGCGCGGCCACGCCCCTGGAGGAAATCCGCCCGCGCGCGCCCTGGACCCAGGTGCCCGACTGCCTGACCTGCCACAAGGACTTCGACGCGCCGGACATGGACGCCTTCAACGCCTGGACCGAGACCGAGGCCGGGGTCTTCCGCAACCGCATGGACGAGATGGACGCCCTGGCCTGCCCGGCCTGCCACAACGCGCCCCACGCCATCTGGCCCGCCACCAACCCCTACGGGGAAGACAGGGATAACACCGTGCCCCTGCAATACATGGGCACGGCGGACACCCTGGGCGCGGAGGGCGGCTGCGTCTGCCACACGGACGAGAAGAACGTGGAGGACTCGGCCCACCACTGGACCGTGGCGGACTGACGATCTCCAATCGGCGCGCATCCCCTGAAAAAATGAAAGCGCCCCCGCTCCCATGTCCGGGAGCGGGGGCGCTGTTTTTGCGCTCTGGCGGCCCGCTATTCGGCCAGGGCCTCGGCCACGGCCTTGCCGAACTCCTTGGCGGCCTTGGGGCCGTTGCCGGTGATGAGGTTGCCGTCGCGCAGCACCTTGGTGGAGCCCTTCCAGGTGCAGCCAGCGGCGGCCATGTCCCGCTTGGAGCCCCAGGCGTCCGCCGAGGTCACGGTGCGGCCCTCGATGACCCCGGCCCTGGCCAGGACCACGGGCGAGTAGCAGATGGCCCCCACGAGCATGCCGGAGTCCATGGCCTCCCGCGCCACGCGCTGGGCCTCGGGGTGGTCCACCAGCTTGCGCGAGCCCTTGCCGCCGATGAAGACCACGGCGTCGTACTCCGAGGGGACGACCTGGGCGTAGGAAAGGGCGCAGTCCACGCGCTTGCCGCTCTGCCCCTTGGCCGTGCCCGCCTCCTGCGCGGCCACCACCACCTCCGCCCCGGCACTGTCCAGGGCCTCGCGGGTCTTGGAATATTCCGTATCCTCGAAGCCGTCCTGCGCAATGAGCATGACGACCTTCTTCCCGGCGGCCTGGGCGTGGGCCAGGCCCGCCAGGCCGAGCAGCACCAAGAGAACGAGCGCCAGCGCGCGGCAACGTCCAATAGTCATGATACGCCTCTCCCCTGTGTTGTGTTGTAGCGACCAACAAACAAATATCACTGCACTTTTCCGCCCGCAAGCCTTGGCGCTTCCGTTCGCCGGGCTTTTTCGCTATGGTGGCGGGCTCGCGCCATAGAACCACAAGGAGACACCATGCGCCACCTTTCCTCCCAGGTCTGCGGCTACCTCGACCGCGCGTCCTGGATTCGCAAGATGTTCGAGACCGGGGCCGAACTCAAGGCCAAGCACGGCGAGGACGCCGTGAGCGACTTCAGCCTGGGCAACCCGGACATGCCCCCGCCGGACCGGATCTTCGACGCCATGCGCCAACTCTCCGAGGGCAAGGGCACGCCCTTCGCCCTGGGCTACATGCCCAACGCGGGCTACCCCGAGGCGCGCGCGGCCCTGGCCGGGCGCCTCGCCGGGGAGCAGGGCGTGGACGTGGCCCCCGGCGACGTGGTCATCACCTGCGGGGCCGCCGGGGCCATCAACTCGCTCTACCGCGCCGTCATCGACCCGGGCGACGAGGTCATCACCCCGGCCCCGTTCTTCGTGGAATACGGCTTCTACGTCGAGAACCACGGCGGCGTGCTCAAGCCCGTGCCCACGGTGCCGCTCACCTTCCGGCTCGACCTCGACGCCATGGAGGCGGCCATCACCGAAAAAACCCGCGCCGTGCTCATCAACTCGCCCCACAACCCCACGGGCGTGGTCTATTCCGAAGAAGAGCTGCGCGGGCTCTGCGAACTGCTCGTGAAGAAGAACGAAGGCCGCGAGCGGCCCATCCTGCTCATCGCGGACGAGCCCTACCGCTTCCTGACCTACGACGACGCCAAGGTGGTCTCCGTGCTGCCCCTGTACCCCTACTCCGTGGTGGTCAGCTCGTTCTCCAAGAACCTGGCCCTGGCGGGCGAGCGCGTGGGCTACTGCCTCGTGAACCCGGCCATGCCCGGCAAGGAGGAGCTGCTGGCCGGGCTGGTGCTGGCCAACCGCATCCTCGGCTTTGTCAACGCCCCGGCCATCGGCCAGAAGCTCATGACCATGGCCATCTCCGAGCAGGTGGACGCCTCGGTCTACGCACAGCGGCGCGAGGCCATGGCCGCCATGCTCGACAACGCCGGGGTACGCTACGCCATGCCCGGCGGCGCGTTCTACTTCTTCCCCGAGGCCCCGGGGGGCGACGACCTCGCCTTTGCCAACGCGCTCCAGGAGGAGCTGATCCTGGCCGTGCCCGGGCGCGGCTTCGGCACGCCGGGCTACGTGCGCCTCGCCTTCTGCGTGGGCCGCGAGGTCATCGACCGCGCGGTGCCGGGCTTCAAGCGCGCGGCGGAGAAGTGCCGGGCCTGATGCACCACGAAGACCGCGAATGAATGACAACGCTCCCCACAGGCCCTGATTCCGGCCCGTGGGGAGCGTTCGTTTGCGTCAAAGCCGCGCGCGCGGGCTACTGGAGCTGGCCCAGGCCGCATCCGGCCGCCACGGAGATGACCACCCAAAGGA
>JBFWJM010000014.1:0-23149 GCA_050253205.1 Desulfovibrionaceae bacterium | reverse complement strand
GCATTTCCGCGAATTGTTGCAGGAGGGGGACGACCCGCGGGGGCCGGGTACCGTGTTCCAGGTGGAGCTGCCGCTGGACCACGCCTCCGAAACCGAAGCTAGGAACAAGAGCAGGGAGGAATGACGATGGCGACCATCATAGTTCTCGACGACGTGTCCGACGCCGGCAATCTGGTGCGGAGAATCCTTGAGCGCCAGGGGCACGACGTCCACGCCTTCACCGAGGAGGAGGAGGCCCTGGCCTTTGCCGGGCAGGCAAAGCCCGACCTGGCCATTCTCGACATCAAGCTGAAGAAGATGACCGGGGTGGAGGTGCTCGACGAGCTCAAGAAGCTCGTCCCGACCATCAAGGTCATCATGCTCACCGGATACCCGACCCTGGACACCGCGCGGGAGTCCATGCAGCTCGGGGCCAACGAATACTGCGTCAAACCCATCGACAAAAGTGAACTGGAAGCCAAGGTGGCCGAGGTGCTGGGATAGGGGAACGTCGGCGCCGCCTCGCGGCAGGGGGATGATTTGTTTAGCGCGGAACTCTTCAAGTATTGGACCTATCAGGTCTTCGCTCCGGGCACGCTGCTGCGGAAGAAGTACAACGCCTTCAAGGAGCTGCTCGCCTTCGACGACGCCTGCCTCGACCTCGTGGCCGATATCGAGGAGATCGCCTACGGGGAGGTGCGCGCGGACTGGGCCGGGGTGGTCCGCCTGGTGGAGGAGCTGGAGGAGAACGTCCGCGGGCTCGCCCGAGCGCTCATGAACATGAGCCCCGCAAGCTACATGGACCTGCCCGAATATCTCGACAAGGTCTGCTTCTACGTGCGCATGGGCCTCGACCTGCCCGACCCGAACATCTCCCCGCCGCACTTCCTGAGCCTCTACGAGGCCGCCGACCAGCCCGAGCTCTCCGGCGGCAAGGCCCACAACGTGGCGCTCATGGCCGCCGAAACCTACCTCAACGTGCCCCCGGGGTTCGTGGTCACGGCCTCCGCCTTCAACTATTTTATCGAGGCCGAGGGGCTGCGCTCCCGCCTGGACGACATCCTCTCCACCGTGACCCTGGAGGACCAGGGCCGCCTGGAGGCTGCCTGCGAGCAGCTGCGTTCGCTCATCCTGGAGAGCGAGGTGCCCGCCTCCATAGCCAGGGACATGGTCGAGCGCGCCACCAAGCTCGCCGCAGGCGGCACCGTGGCCGTGCGCAGCTCCGCCGTGGCCGAGGATGGCGAGCTCTCCTTTGCCGGGCAGTACGAATCCCTGCTGGGCGTGGCCCCGGAAAACGTGGTCGAGGCGTACAAGGAGGTCCTGGCCAGCAAATACACCCCCCGGGCCCTGGCCTATCGCATCATCAACGGCCTGGCCGACCAGGAAACCCCCATGGCCGTGCTGTTCATGCCCATGGTGGACGCCCGCGCCGCAGGGGTGGTCTATACCCTGGACATGGACCGCTCCCAGGCCGTGGACGGCGTCATGGGCGTCTACTGCGTGCACGGCGTGGGCGACGGCCTCGTCTCCGGCCGCAGGCGCGCCGAGGTCTGGAGCTTCACCCGCGAGGAAGAGCCCCTGGCCGTGCAGGAGCCCGACGTGCCCGAACCCGCGCTCAGCATGGAGCAGGCGCTGGACGTGGCCCGCGCGGCCTTCGAGCTGGAGGAGATGTTCGGCGGGCCGCAGGACGTGGAGTGGGCCCAGCGCCAGGACGGCAAGGTGTTCATGTTGCAGTCGCGCCCGCTCCAGCGCGAGCGCGCCGTGCCCCCGCCCAGAAAGACCCGCCCCGAGGGCAGCACTCTGCTTGAGGGCGCGCAGCGGGCCTCCTCCGGCGTGGCCGCCGGGCGCGTGGTGCACTTGAGGGGCGGTGTGGTGCCGGAGTCCATGCCCGTGGGGGCCATCGCCGTGGTGGAGGCGCTCCTGCCCCAGCTGGCCTCCCATGTGGAGCGCCTGGGCGGCGTGGTGGCCGAGCACGGCAGCCGCGCCTCGCACTTTGCCTCCGTGGCGCGCGAATTCGGCCTGCCCGTGCTCATAGGCGTGGAAGACCCCTTCAGCCTGCTGCCCGAGGAGACGCTCGTCACCGTGGACGCGGACACCGGCTCCGTCTGGGAGGGCGAGCTGGAAGAACTGGTCAAGACCGGGGCGCGCGCCAGAACCCGGAAGAACCCCGCCGTGGCCCGGCTCAACCGCACCCTCACCCACATCACCAAGCTGCGCCTCACGGACCCGGAGAGCGAGGAATTCTCGCCGTCGGGCTGCCGCTCCCTGCACGACCTCGTGCGCTTCTGCCATGAAAAGGGCGTGGCCGAGATGTTTTCCCTGGTGGGCAAGGACGGGCGCGGCCTGGCCGGGGCCAAGAAGCTCGAATCCAGCCTGCCCCTGACCATGTACGTCCTCGACGTGGACAAGGGGCTCTTCGACGCCGCCAGGGGCAGGAAAACCGTCACCCCCGACGACTTCAAGTGCCAGTCCATGTGGTTCCTCTGGCGCGGACTCTCCTCGCGAGACATCATCTGGGACGAACGCATGACCCACATGGACTGGGAGGAGTTCGACCGCATGGCGGGCGGCATCTTCAGCCTCGACGACAAGCTCCTGGCGAGCTACGCGGTCCTGGCCGAAGACTACATGCACCTCATGATCCGCTTCGGCTACCACTTCTCCATCGTGGACGTGCTCTGCTCCCCCGACCCCAAGCAGAACTACTTCAACTTCCGCTTCAAGGGCGGCGGCGGCAGCCTGGAACAGCGCCGCCTGCGCCTGCACTTCCTGCGCAAGGTGCTCCAGCACTACAACTTCATCACCTTCGCCAAGGGCGACATGCTCGACGCACGCCTCTGCCGCCGCGCCGAGCCGGAGATGCTCCAGAAGCTCTTCGTCCTCGGCAGGCTGCTCGCCCGCACCCGGCTCATGGACATGGGCCTCTCCGGCAAGGAACAGGTGGAGGAACTCGCCAGCCGCTTCATCCGCGAGACCGAGCGAGTCGCCCGCGAGGACAACGCGTGAGCAAGTACCACATCGACTGGGTCACGGACCAACTCGCCGTGGGCCACGCGCCCATGTCCCAGTCGCACTTCGACCAGCTCAAGGAACTGGGCATCGACGCCATCATCAACCTCTGCGGCGAATACTGCGACCTGCACGAGATCGAAGCGGACCAGGGCTTCGACGTCTACTACCTGCCCCTGCCCGATGAGGAGGCCCCGAACCTCGCCGAGCTGGAAAAGGCCCTCGAATGGATGGACGAGGCCATCTACCTGGGTAAAAAGGTGCTCATCCACTGTAGGCACGGCATAGGCCGCACGGGAACCGTGCTCAACGCCTACCTCCTGCGCCGCGGCCTGGGTCACCGCCTCGCCGGGCGCACCCTCAAGCGCCTCAAGAGCAAACCCGCCAACTTCGACCAGTGGTGGACCGTGCGCAAATACGGCCGCCGCTCCGGCAGGCTGACCATCCGCGAACCCTCCCTCGAAGTCGGGCACATGGTGGACCTCGCCCCCTACTTCATGGACTACGAGGCCCTCACCGAGCACGCGGAGTCCGTCGTCCTCGCGGAGGGCAGCGGCGGGAGCTGCGGCCTCGACCACTCCCGCTGCTGCACCACCCCCATCAAGATCACCCTCATCGAGGCCGTCTACCTCACCCAGCACATCAACCTCATCCTCAACCGCGAACAGCGCCTCGCCGCCATCGAACGCGCCGCCGAAGCCTCCCAGCAGGAGCGCGCCGCCGCCGCCCAGCAGCCCGACCGCGACCTCTGCCTCACCGACGCCGGAATCGTCTGCCCCCTGCTCGTGGAAGGGCAATGTCTCGTCTACGACTACCGCCCCCTCCAGTGCAGGACACACGGCCTCGACGCCGCAGCCGCCGCAAAGCTCTGGGACACCCTCGCCCCCGCCCTCTGCAAAGTCTCCGCCGACCTCTTCTTCGCCTTCGCCTCCTTCCTCCCAGACAACGGCCTGCCCACCTTCTCCCTCTCCGACGTGGTGTCGGGGCGCTATGTGCAGACCTGTTTTCATGCCATGTTCCGGCCGGGCCGCTGAAAAGGCCGGGCCGCTGAAAAGGGGCTGTCTGCGGCGTTGCTTCGAGTGCGCCGGACCCTCAGGTATTACCTCATACACTTCGGTCCCGGCGCACTCTCGCTCCTGGCATTCAACCCCTTTTGAGCGGCCCGGGGGATGGTGCTGAAAAGGGGCTGCCTGCTTCATTATTCGTCGCGGCCCGCGAAATGGGAGCTGGTCCGCCTGGAAGGGCAACGCCGAAACGTGAATCTCCGGGTGCGGAGGATCGCAGGCTGGCGGTATGCGCTGGGGTAGTTTGGAGAAACAGCCCTGGCCTCGGCTCGGGGTTCCAAGGGGGCCGAGCCCCCTTGGCCGCCGGAGGCATACAGCCGCACGGCCAGGCAGCGCAGCCCTTGCGCGGGAGAAACAGAATGCCCGGCCGCCTCGCGCCGCAAAACGTTGCCGGGCGCATGGCCCGCCGCCGCCGCTGTTGCATCGTCTTGCCATCCCCAGCGCAAGGGGGTAACTCCCACGCCTTCATCACACCGTTCCAGGAGCGCCCATGCGACACGGCTTCGTCAACGACTATTCCGAGGGTGCGCACCCGCGCGTGCTCGAACATCTGGCCCGTGGCAACTTCGACCAGGAGCCCGGCTATGGGGCCGATTCACGCTGCGCCCGCGCGGCGGAGCTGCTGCGCGCCGAGGCGGCCTGCCCGGATGCGGACGTGCATTTCCTCTCCGGCGGCACCCAGGCCAACCTTGTGGTCCTTGCCTCCATGCTCCGGCCCTACGAGTCCGTGGTCGCCGTGGATTCCGCGCACATCGGCGTGCACGAGACCGGGGCCATCGAGGCCACGGGGCACAAGGTCCATGCCCTGCCCGGAGCAGACGGCAAGCTCGACCCCGCCGGGGTGGCCCGCCTGCTGGACGAGCACACGGACGAGCACATGGTCCGGCCCGCCGCCGTGTTCGTCTCCCAGTCCACGGAGCTGGGCACGGTCTATACCCTGGGCGAGCTCTCGGCGCTCTCCGCCCTGTGCCGCGAGCGCGGGGTATACCTCTACCTGGACGGCGCGCGCCTGGGCGCGGGCCTCGCCTGTGCGCAGGCGGGCATGACCATGGCGGACGTGGCCCGGCTGGTGGACGCCTTCTACGTGGGCGGCACCAAGAACGGCGCGCTTCTGGGCGAGGCCGTGGTGCTGGTGAACCCCGGGCTGCGCGAGCGTTTCCGCTTCCACATGAAGCAGCGCGGGGCGCTTTTGGCCAAGGGCCGGGTGCTCGGGGCCCAGTTCGAGGCGCTTTTCGAGGATGGCCTGTGGTACGAGCTGGCCCGCCACGCCAATGCCATGGCCGGGCGTCTGGCCGATGGGCTGGCCGGGCTCGGGGTGGAGTTCCTGGCCCCGCCCGCCACGAACCAGCTTTTTCCCCTGCTTCAGGAGCGCACCGTGGCCGCGCTGGAGCGGGAGTTCGGGTTCATGGTCTGGGGCCCCCGCGACGACGGCCGCCGGGTGGTCCGTCTGGTGACGAGCTGGAACACGCCCCCCGAGGCCGTGGAGGCGTTTCTGGAAGCGTTCGGCCGAGCTGTTTGATCCGCCTCGGGGCTGACGGGGCGATGCGAGCCATGGGCCGCGCGAAGCGGCGAGCGGGCCAGCTCCCATATGGCGGGCCGCTTGGCCGTCCATGTTGCAGCCAAACCTTCCTGGGCGCTGCAAAGGGGTTGGATGCCAGGCGCGGGGGGACGCAGCAGGCCTGACGTGGGCTCTTCCGCCCAAGACGAATTCTTTTGCCACGGCGGACTGCAACGCTCGAAGCACGCCATGGCACAAGGTCTCCCACGGCTCGAAGACTCGCCTGGAATTCACTTATACCTGGGGCATAAGATCTCCCACGGCTCGAAGACTCGCCTGGAATTCACTTATACCTGGGGCATAAGATCTTCCACGGCTCGAAGACTCGCCTGGAATTCACTTATACCTGGGGCATAAGATCTTCCACGGCTCGAAGACTCGCCTGGAATTCACTTAACGCCGCAGCTCGCTTTTCCCGGAACGACCCCCGGGCCGAAATGTATAGTGAAATACTTGAGGGTCGGGCCGCGACGAACAACGAAGCAGAGCGCCGTTTTTCAGCGGCCCGGCCGTTCGGCCAGGGGCAGGGTGAAGAGAAAAGTCGCCCCCGTGCCCGGCCCGTCGGACTCCACCCAGATTTTGCCGCCGTGGGTCTCCACGATGCGCTGCACCAGGGCCAGCCCGATGCCCGTGCCCTCCTGGCGCGGGTCGAGCTGGTCGAACAACCCGAAAATCTTGTTCATGTGCTCCTGCTTGATGCCGATGCCGTTGTCGCGCACGTAGATGGTGGCCAGGTTTGGATCATCCGTGCGCTGCCAGCCGATCTCGATGAGCGCGTCCTCGCGTTCGGGCATGAACTTGGCCGCATTGTCCATGATGTTGAGCAGCACTTCCTGGATGCGCGGCCTGTCTCCCCGGACGGCAGGCAGCGCCGGGGCCACGCGCACCTCGATGGCTCCCTTGGACAGCCGCCCCGAGACCAGTTCCACCACGTCCTCGACCATGGCGTCCAGGTCGATGTCCTCCGGGGGGTTCACCAACCTGCCGATGCGCGAGAGCTCCAGCAGCTCCTCCAGCAGGGCCTGCATCTTGTCTGCGGCCTGGTTGATGCGGTTCATGTCCGAGCGAATGCGCGGCCCGTCGTTGTCGGCTATGTCCCGCTCCAGCATGCCCAGGAACCCCTTGATGGTGATGATGGGGCTCTTGAGATCGTGGGAGACGGTGTAGGTGAACCGTTCCAGCTCGGCGTTCTTGTCCTCCAGCTCGTTGATGAGCTGCTCGCGCAGGGCCTCTGCGTTCTTTCGTTCGGTGATGTCCATGGCCGTGAACACGAACCCGGAGTCGAAGTCGTCCGGCTCGATGAACGACACGGAGATGAGCACGTCGATGACCTTGCCCTGCTTGGTGCGCCACTGCGACTCGATGCTCGCGCGCTGCCAGCCGTGCATGTCGGCATAGAGCTGCCGGCCCACGCGCTCGAATTCCTCGCGGTTGATGTAGAAGAATTCCGAGGTCCGGTTTTTCAGCTCGTGCGCCTCGTATCCGGTCATGGCCATGAGCCCGGCGTTGGGCCAGTCGATGACGCGGTTCGCCACCTGGCCGATGCCCACGGGCGCGGCGTTGAAGATGGCCATGAGCCGCGATTCGGACCGCGCGCGGGCCTCCTCGGCGGCCTTGCGTTCGTTCACCTCGCGGGAGAGCGCCTCGTTCACCTGGATGAGCGAGTTTTCCCTCGCCTTGATGGTGGCGGCCATTTCCTTGAACGTGGCCACGATGTTGGAGAGCTCCTTGTAGTCCGCCTGCATGGACGAGGCGTGGAACTCCCCGTGGCTCACGGCCTCCATGCCCTGTTCCAGGTCGGCCAGGGGCTTGCGCATGAAGACCCGCAGCAGCAGGCCCGTGGCGGCCAGGATCACCAGCGCGGCAAGGGCCAGGGTGAGCAGCGAGTCGCGCAGGAGCTGGCGCAGCTCCTGGCGGTGGCGCTCCAGGGAAAGGGTGAAGGAGACGGACCCGATGGTCTCGCCCTCGTAGGTGATGTCCTGTGTGCGGGTGACGCCGAGGTCCGCTGGCAGCGGCTCGCCGAAGCCGTAGATGAGCTCGCCCCGGTTGTCGTGCACCCCGAGTGAGGCGAGGAGGTTGTTCTGGCGGTAGACGGAGCCGATGTGCTCGGTGCTGGCCACGTCCAGGGTCCAGAGCGGGATGGCCAGGATGGAGGAGAGCCCGGCCGCGTATTCGTCGGCCTTGGCCTCCACCTCCATGCGGCCCGTGGCGCGCTGGGTTTCATAGCGGATGCCGAGCAGCACGGCCGTCAGCAGCAGGAGCGTGCCGACAAGCCCGATGGTCACGTTTGCCGAGATGGACCTGTTTTGAAACAGCATGGCCAGCTGCCCGGCGGGCGCGCCGGGGCGGTTGGATGTTGTGCCGCATTCCGGCGGCCTGGACCTCCGCACAAAGCTAGCATAAGCATGTGCGGACCGCCAGCATGCTTTTCCCGAACGGGCGCGTGGCGGTGCAAGGACGACGCATGCGCATTCAATGGAAATTCTTCATCTTGCTTCTGGCCGTGGGGGTCTTGCCCCTGGCCCTGGTGGCCACGGTGAGCCTCAATGCCACGGGCCGTTTCGGGCGGGCGGCCTCGCAGGAGATGGCCCGTGAATTGGAGGAGATGGTCGCGGCCCAGGTCCGGCGGGATGCGGCCTCGGCCTCTGCCGCCGTGGCGCGCGGGGCGGGTGCGGCCCGCGCGGCGGCCCGGGCCCTGGCCCTGGAGGCCGAGGCCCGGCTGGCCCAGGGTCTCACGGACCTGCCCCGGGTCTGGTATTCCGAGGATTACGACACCCCCGGGCGCGAACCCGGAGGCATGGAGCGCCCGGGGCGCTACGCCCGGCCCGGGGAGGGCGGGGCCATGGCCGTGAACTTCGGCCAGCTCGTCTTTGCCACGGCCCCGGGGGTGGACAGGCGCGACGTCCGGGGGCAGGCGGCCCGGCTCTCGCGCATTCTCCCCGCGGCCCAGGCCCTGTTCCGCGACCTGGAGGGCAGCGCCTACCGCCTGCACGTGACCCTGGAAACGGGCCTCACGGCGGCCTATCCCGGCTTCGGCGGCTACCCCGAGGGCTTCGACCCGCGCCGCGCGGGCTGGTACCGCCGGGCGCGCGGGGCCGAGGGGCCCGTCTGGAGCGAGCTGCTCGTGAGCCGCTCCACGGGGTTGGCGCTCTTTTCCTTCAGCGCGCCCCTGCGCGGCCCGGGCGGGGGGTTCGCCGGAGTGGCCTCGGTGGAGCTGCCCCTTTCGTGGTTCCTCCAGGAGGCGGAGCTGGCCTCCTCGTGGACGGACCGGGCGCGCTCGTTCATCGTCGGCGCGAGCCAGGCCGGGGGCGGCGGGCGCGAGGGGCTGCGCGTGGTGGCCGGGGAGGATTACCGCGACAACGCCGCCGGACTCGTGGGCGGGACATATGCCGACCTGGAGCCGGAGAACGAGGGCCGGGCCTTCCGCTCCGTGGTGGAGGGGGTCCGCGCGGGCAAGCCAGGCGCGGCTCGGCTGCCTTTTTCGGGGGAGGATTGCATCTGGTCCTACGCGCCGCTGGGGGTGGAGGGGCTGGCCTTCCTGCTGGTGGTTCCGGCGGAGGTGGCCGGGCGCGCCCCGCAGGAGCTGCGCGCCCTGGTGGACGACGGCCTCGCCGTGCAATGGTTCGTGACCTACGTGGCCGCCGTGGGCGTGGCCCTGGCCGCCGTGCTGGCCGCGTGGTTCACCTCCCGGCGGGGCACGGCCGCCACCAGGGCCATGACCCGGGCCTGGGCGCGCCTCGGAGCGGGGGATTTCGACGTCCGCCTGGACCTGGCCACCGGGGACGAGCGCGACGAGCTGGTGCGCGCCTTCAACGACACCGTGCCCAAGCTGGCCGAGCGGCTGCGGCTCAAGGAGTCCGTCTCCCTGGCGCGGGAGGTGCAGCAGGGGCTCCTGCCCGCGAGCCTGCCCACGGCCCCGGGCCTGGAGCTGGCCGGGGCCACCCGCTACTGCGACGCCGCCGGGGGCGATTTCTACGATGCCCTGCGCACGGGGCCGGGGGGCGCGCTGCTGGTGGCCGTGGGCGACGTCTCGGGCCACGACGTGGCCTCGGCCCTGCTCATGGCCTCCACGCGGGCGTACCTGCGCTCCGTGGGCCGTTCGGCCCGGCCCCTGGCCGAGCGCGTGGCCGCGCTGAACCGGCTCGTCACGGCGGATACGGCCGACTCCGGCCGTTTCGTCACGCTGTTTTGCCTGGAGTGCGACCCCGGCGGGGGCGAGCTCGCCTGGGTCCGCGCCGGGCACGAGCCCGCCCTGGCCTACGACCCGGCCACGGGCCGGGCCGAACCCCTGGACGGCGCTGGCGCGGCCCTGGGCTTCTCGGCGTCCACGGTCTGCGCCGAGGGGCGGCGGCGGTTCGCGCGCCCGGGCGAGCTGGTGGTGCTCTGCACGGACGGGGTCTTCGAGGCGCGGGCCCCCTCCGGCGAGCCCTTTGGGCGGGAGCGGCTGCTGGGCGTGCTGCGCTCGGCCGGGGAGGGCGGAGCGCAAAGCGTGCTGGATGCGGTCTTTCGCGCACTGGACGAGCACCGGGGCGGCCAGCCGCCCGAGGACGACGTCACCGTGGTGGTGGTCCGGCGCACGGCGCAGTGACGGCTATCGCGGCCAGCCCGATGCCCCGCGTGGCGGTGGGAAACCGCTGGCAACGGCTGGCGGCGGCGATGAAAAGGGCGGGAAAGGCCGCCGTCAGAAGGTTTCGGAGATGGTCCCCGACCCGGGGGCCTCGGCAGGGGAGGAGGCCGGAGGAGCCGGGGCGAGGGTGCCCGCCCTGGCCCAGCCCAGGCGGCGGGTTTCGGTGTCGAGCACCTTGGCCCAGCCCGGCAGCGCGCCGAAGCGCACCAGCGCCCGCCCGGCCGGGGCCACGTCGAGCTTTTCCGCCCCGGTGTCCGGCGCGGTGAGGATGGGCGCGCCACCCTCGGCCGCGTAGACCGTGGCGGGCGGATCGTCGCGCACGAATCCGGGGCGCTCTTCGGGGGCCGGGGGGAGCTGCGGCCTTAACGGCTTGGCCTCGCTGGCCCTGGCCCATGGCCCGGGAGCTTCGTCGGCAGGGGGCGGGCCGGGAGCCGTGGCGCAGGCGGCCGGGCCGAGCATGAGCCCCAGGCAGAGCGGCAGGGCGATACACGGTGCGAGTCCCGGCACGCGGGCGCTTGGGGGCCGTTTTTCACGCATGCCCCATGATCGGCCAAAGCCGCCTCACGTGTCAATGCCCGCAAAATCTCGGCCGTGCCCCACGCGCAAGTTGCCAATCTCCTGGAAGCGGGCTACAAAATGGCAAGTCTTCAATCGGTTGCCCGCACCCGGGGATGGAGAGGGAATATGGACATCGAAGTCTTGGAGCAGGCGGAGGCCCTGACGCGGCTGGCCCTGGCGGGTCGGCTCGACGTGGTCGGCGCGGATTCCTCGGGCAAGAGGCTCGACGAACTGCTCGGCGGCCGGGGCGTGAACGCCGTGGTGGACATCGCCGGGGTGGACTTCATCGCCTCCATGGGCATCGGCGTGCTGCTGCGCAACGCCAACGCCCTGGGGCGCAGGGGGAGGCGGCTCGTGCTGCTCTCGCCCCAGCCGCTGGTGGAGGAGGTGCTGCGCATGGCCGGGCTCGACCAGGTGACGCCGCTGGCGCATTCCTCCGAGGAGGCCCTGCGCCTGCTGGAGGGGTGAAGGCGCGGCCCGCCGGGGCCGCCGCGAAAATCCGAAGAACGCGACGCGCGGGCAAAACCCCGCGCACATGAGGAACGTGCGATGAATCGTCTGACGACCATGCTGGCCGCGCTGGCCCTGGCCGGAGCCCTGGGGGGCCTGCTGGGCGGAGCGCTGGCCCTCGCCGCCGGGGAAGACGCGGCAGGCCTCTCCGAGGCGGAGAAGCGCGAGTTCGCGCAGAACCAGGCCCTGCCGAGCCCGGCGGAGATGTTTCTGGCCATCGACCGCCTGGGCGACGCCGAATGGCGCGACACGGCCCGCGCCAACCCGCGCTACGACTACGGCGACAACTACGCCCGCGCCCTGAACCTCGGGGTTCGCGCGTCCGACGGGCTGGTGGCCATCCTCGGCGAGGACAAGGCCCGCCTGGGCGAGGCCATCAACGTGATCATCACCCTGGCCGAGGAGCTCATGGTGGAGCACGCCATCCTCGACCGCTCCGGCACCTTCGAGACCCTGGCCAACGAGGGCCGCTGGAAGGAGCTGCGAGACGAGCTGGAGTCCTTGCGCTATCTCATCGAGATGGAGATGGACCAGCTCGGCGACCAGGACGTTGCCACGCTGGTGCGCGCCGGGGGCTGGCTGCGCGGGCTCAACGCCACGGCCGCCCTGCTGGCCGGGGAGGGCTACCCCGCGAACCTCACCTCCATCCTCTACCAGCCCGCACTGGTGGACTATTTCGAGAAGGAGCTCGCCGGGCTCGACGGGCCCGCAAGGGAGCACCCCATGGTGCGCGCCCTGGCCGAGGCCCTGCCCAGGCTCCGCTCCCTGGTCAACGTGGGCTACGGCAAGGCCGTGCCCGAAGCGAATATCCGCGAGCTGGAGCGCCTGAGCGGCGAGCTGGTGGCGCACATCGAGGAGGGCTAGGACATGCGCCGCATGAAGAACATTCCCGCCCTCGCGGGCATCCTGCTCCTGCTGGCTGCCGTGTGCGCGGCAGCGCTCCCGGCCCTGGCCGGGCGTATGGAAATCCGCAAGCCCGCGTACGAGCGGGTGCTGGAGTATGAGGCCGAGGGCTTCAGCGTCAAGGACGACATCCAGATCGGCGAGCTGGCCAGGGGCGCGTCGTACTACTTCAATGCCCAGCTCACCACGGGCATCGACTACTTCTTCCACTTCCAGGGCGACCAGGGCGTGAACCGGGTGCGCCTGGTGATCTTCGACGAGCAGTGGAACGTGGTGGACGTCGAGGAGACAACGGCCGAGGGCCAGGCCGCGGTGGTCCGCCTCCGGCCGGAGTGGACCGGCACCTACCACGTCAAGGCGACCCTGCTGGACTGCAACGCGGACTTCGACTTCTGGTTCATCCTGGCCGGATACCGCTGACGTCGGCCCCGTGCCCATGGCCGCGACCCTGACGCACGCCCGCACTCCGGGGCCCGCACCCGGCCTTCCCGTGGTCCGCCCGGCCGGGAGGCGCGCATGAACCCGCCGCCCCTGCGGGAGGGCGGCTCCGTCCGCCTCTCCAATTCCGCCGAGGCCAAGTTCGGCGCGAGCCTCGCGGCCCAGGTGCTCAAGCTCCTGGCCCTCGTGGC
Source organism: Desulfovibrionaceae bacterium (assembly GCA_050253205.1). Lineage (GTDB taxonomy): Bacteria > Desulfobacterota > Desulfovibrionia > Desulfovibrionales > Desulfovibrionaceae > JAHJKV01. The sequence goes on along the minus strand of JBFWJM010000014.1, from coordinate 10,312 downwards.
CCAGACAGGGCGCGAGGTTTCCGAAGCACGGCTCGGCTTCGTGCGCTCCTTCTACGGCCACCTCTATCCCGGCGACATCGCCGTGCACTTCTTCGAGCGCTTCGAGCGCTATGTGGACGAACCCCTCGACCTCGGCTCGGTCTGCTCCAGGCTCAACGAGCGCCTCTCCTACCAGGAGAAGGTCTTCTGCCTGATCATCGTCTATCAGTTCATCATGGCCGAGGGCATCCACTCCGTGGAGCGGCGCATCGCCCGGGCAACGGCCAAGCTGCTCCACGTGGGCGAGGTGGACGTGCGCTTCCTGGAGCACGCCCTGGGCGTGGAGCCCGCCGCGCCCGAGGTGCTGGAGAAGACGCGCGTCTTCTCCCTGGCCGTCACGGGCGACCCGCAGACGGCCGACGTGCTCCTGCCTTTCCCGGGGCTCGACCTTCTGGTGCTCAAGGTGCTGAACCTCTACTGCATCACCAAGCGCACGGACGCCTGCGACGTGGTGGTGGACGGCTACTCCCTCAAGCGCGGCATCTCCACCCGCGTCTCGCACAACTACGTCATCAACATCGACGACTACGAGCTGAAGCACCACGACCTCAAGGCGTATTTTGAGAACAAGGTCAACCCCCTGGACAAGACCGTGTACGTGGTCCAGGAGGACGTGGAGCCCGAGTTCGCCCCCGGGCCCGGCGAGCACCCCCTGGCGCGCATCCGCTTCAGCGGTTCGCGCGTGGCCATAGCGCCCATGGACGACGGCGCGCTGGTGAGCGTGGGCGGCGGCCTGACCCAGGCCGAGGCCGCCGTGAACCTCGACGACTCCATCTACGTCAACGGCTACCGCCTGAACCTGCGCGAGCTGTTCTACGACCTGAACAGCCGCCGCGAGCTTTCGCTCTCGGCCTCGCGCACGCGCTACCTCATCTCCAACTCCCTGCGCGCGGACCTCCACGTGCGCGACGAGCTGGGCGAGCGCTGGTCCGCCACCTTGACCATCGATTCCCAGCGGCTGCGCTACGTCTTCGACACCGGGGACTGCCCCTACCAGACCTACCTCAACCAGCGCCCCGTGCGCGGCGAGGTGGAGGTCCGACACGGCGACGTCATCTCCATCCACTCCACCTCCCTGGCTCTGGACCTGGACGCCGGGATCGTGCGCAAGTCCGTCTTCGGGTTCAACAAGTTCATCGCCGACCGGGTGACCTACACCTTCGACGACGGCGCCATCGGCCTGGACGACGTGACCCTGGATGTGGAGTACGGCGAGCTGGTGGCGGTCATGGGCCCCTCGGGCTCGGGCAAGTCCACCCTGCTGCGGGTCATGAGCGGGCTCGGCAGGCCGGACAGCGGGGCCATCACCCTGGACCAGTACGACCTGCACCGCGACTACCAGCGCCTCAAGGACCGCCTCGCCTACGTGCCCCAGGAGGACATGCTCCTGGGCAATCTCACGGTGTATGAAAACCTCTACTATTACGGCAAGCTGCGCTTCCCGGACAGGGGCGAGGAGGAGCTCGCCGCCAAGATCGGCGTGGTCCTGGCGGACATCGGCCTCACGGACCGGCGCGACGCCCGCGTGGGCGACGTCACGGACAAGGTCCTCTCCGGGGGCGAGCGCAAGCGGCTGAACATCGGCCTGGAGCTCCTGGCCGACGCCGACGTCTACCTGCTCGACGAACCCACCTCGGGCCTCTCGTCCAAGGATTCCGAAAAGCTCGTGGAGCTTTTGGCGAACATCACCCTGCGCGGCAAGATGGTCATCTGCGTTGTCCACCAGCCCGGCCCGCGCATCTACAAGATGTTCAACAAGGTGGTGATTCTGGACAAGGGCGGCAAGCTTGCCTTCCACGGCACGGCCTATGCTGCCCTGCACTACTTCCGCAGCCACATGGAAAAGCACTCCGCCAAGGGCGACATCCGCATCGAGTGCCCCACCTGCAAGACCGTGGAGCCCGTCATCCTGCTGGACAGCCTGGAGGAATCCCTGCGGGACATCGACGGCACCGTGCTCGGCCAGCGCATCTACTCCCCGGCGCACTGGCAGCGCGAGTTCAAGCGCCGGGCCGTGAACACCTGGTTCACGTCCATCCCCCTGGTGCGCACGGACGAGCTGCCCCCGGGCCCGCGCATGGGCCCGCGAGAGCGCATCGGCCAGTTCGCCACGCTTTTTTCCCGCAACCTCAAGAGCAAGCTGCGCGACCGCTCCAACCTGCTCATCACCTTCCTGGAGGCCCCGCTGCTCGGGGCCGGGGTCGGGTTCATCCTGCGCTATTCCCCGGCGGACCAATACACCCTCTACACCAACGACCTGTTCAACCTGTTCCTGTTCGTGGCGGTCATCGTCACGGCGTTCCTGTCCATGACCAGCTCGGTGGTGGAGATCATCGGCGACTCGGCCCTGTTTTTGCGCGAGCGCATGCTGAACCTCACCAACCGCACCTACCTCGGGGCCAAGCTCCTGGTGCTCCTGCCCTTTGCCCTGGCGCAGAACGTGCTCTTCATCCTCCTCGGCTTCGCCCTGCTGGAGGTACGCGAGCTCTACCTCCAGCACATCCTCTACCTCACGGCCCTGTCGTACACGGGCATCAGCGCGGCCCTGTGCATCTCGGCCCTGCCGGGGCTCTCGGCCCGCGCCGCGCAGAACGTGGTCCCGCTGATGCTCGTGCCGCAGATCATCCTCGGCGGGGCCCTGGTGGCCTATGAGAAGATGAACCGCAGCCTGACCATCGTGGAGAACAGCCCCATCCCGGAAATCTGCCAGGTCATGCCCTCGCGCTGGGCCTACGAGGGGGTCATGGTGCTCCAGGAGGCGGGCAACAGCTACCACGGCGAGAGCGACCGCCTCTCGGACGAGCTGCGCGAGGTCAAGCGCGCTGAGCGCATGGAGGCGGACCCGGCCCCGGGCGCGGAGCTGGCCGCCCGCCGCGCGGCCCTGGAGGCGCGGCTGGAATCCTTCCGCGAGACGCACCGCTACGCTTACGGCAACAAGAGCGTGCACGACGCCGTGCTCCTGGGGCAGACCAAGTACGAGGACCTGCTCAAGGAGCACGCGGAGCTCGACCCCGCCCGCGCCGAGGGCATCGTGGACAGCGCCGAGGCGGACCTGCGCATCGGCTACCCGCTCTTCGTGCGCGAGAAGGTCCTCCCGGGCGGATTCCCCGTTTCCACGGCCGTCTACAATCTGATTGTACTTTTGCTGATGGGTGCGATACTGAACGTACTGACCCTTGGGCTGCTCAAGTATCGCGACGACCTGGTGCGCCAGTGCCGCCGGACCCTGCGCCGCTCCTCCGCCCGCTTCGGCAGGCTGGGGGCGGGGCTGCGCGCCAGGCGGGCGGCCCGCCGGGCCAACACGCCCCCGCACGGAAACGCCGAGTGAACTACAAGATCACCTACATCCACCACAACTCCTTCGTGCTCGAAGCCGGGGAGCGGGTTTTCCTGTTCGACTACCCCGGGCCGAACCACGCCATGCGCGGCGCGCGCGAGGCCATGGAGCGGGCCATCGCCGGGCGCGAGATATTCGTCTTCAACTCCCACAGCCACGACGACCACTTCCACCCCGGGATACGCGAGCTGGTGGCCCCGGCGGCCAAGGTGCGCTTCGTCCTCTCCGACGACATCCTCGACATGTACCCCGAGGCCGTGCCCAAGGGCTCGCTCATAGTGGAGCCGGACGAGAGCTACGAGTTCATGGGTCTGGGCATCGACACCATCATGAGCAACGACCTGGGCGTGGCCTTCCTCATCCACATGGACGGCAGGACCATCTACTACGGCGGGGACCTGGCCAACTGGAACTGGGACGCGGACCCCGTGGCCCAGCGGAAGTTCACGGAGCGGTTCTTCGCCTCGGCCCTGGCGCGCATCTGCGCCTACGAGGTGGACGTGGGCTTCTCCAACGCGGACAAGCGGCTGCGGAGCCAGAGCGGCGCGGCGGACTTCGTGCACGTGGTCAAGCCTGCGGTCTTCGTGCCCATGCATACGTTCGGCCACGCCGAGTGGGTGGACGCCCTGCGCGGGCCCGCCGAGAAGAACGGCTCCCGGCTCTTCGCCTACGACAGGCCCGGCGATTCGGCCACCTTCAGCATCTAGATAGTATCAGCGGTTGGCTGGATTGGCCGCCGCCCTTGTTCACAGGGGCAGGCGATCTTGTTCATAGCGGCAGGTGCCCCTGGGCCGCCGGGGGGCGCACGGGGCACGCCAGCCCGGGGTCGTCCGTGCTCGCGTCGTTGACGCGGGCGGACACGGCATGGATGTCCAGCGCGCCGTCAAACGGGCGCAGCAGGGGACGCAGGTCCGCCTCCCGGGCCAGGGGGTCGAGCCATGCCGCGTGCTCCCGCTGCGGGAGTATGACGGGCATGCGCTCGTGCACCCCGCGCATGGCCGGGCTCGCGGCCGTGGTCAGGATGGCCAGGGTGGGCGCGGCCAGCTTTCCCGAGCCCGCCGCCGGCCCGGGCTCCCTTCCCGCGCCGGGCCTGGGCCTGCCCTCGTGGGGCGGCTCGGCCCAGATGGCCGCCAGGGCCATGGGCTCGCCGCCGTGCAGGCGGATGAGCCTCGGCGAGCGCGCCCCGCCCTCGCGTTTCCACTCGTAGAAGAAGCTCGCGGGCACCAGGCAGCGGAAGTAGCGGGCCGAGTCGCGGAAGGCGCGCTTCTCGAACACGGTCTCGCTCCTCGCGTTGGCGAATCCCCGGCTTTTTCCCTTGCCGTGCCCTGCATCCCGCTCGGCCCAGGGCGGCACGAGCCCCCAGAGAAAGCCCATGAGCTCCCGCCGCCCCTCGAAGAGCGCCACCCCGAGCACGGGCCGCCCGGGCGCGATGTTCCAGCTCGGGGGCACGGGCTCGGAAATGCGCACGCCAAAGGCGCGCTCCAGGTCCTCCTTGGGCATGTCGAAGCCGAATCGTCCGCACATGGACGCATGGTAGCGCGGCGGCCGCCGGAAGGCCAGGGATCAGGATGGCCCGGGGAGCGGAAGGCCGGGCCCGGAAAATTGGGTCCGGAAAGTCGGGTCTGGGAAATCGTGTCTGGGAAATCGGGCTTAAGACGGCGTCAGCGCCACATACACGCCCACCCCGCCCGAGAAGAGCATGTCCTTGCGCCGGGGGTCGAGCCCGGCGCGGACCATGACCCCGCGCGCGCCGCCCCGGGAGAGGAAGTCGCGGTACTGGCGGTGGTGCTCGCCTCCGGCCAGCCGCTCGGCCAGGGCGATGCCCAGCCGCCCCGGGCGCGGCCACGGGGTCTTTCCCGGGCGGTAGTCCGCCACCAGGACCATGCCCCCGGGCCGGGCCAGGCGCGCGGCCTCGGCCAGCACGGCCAGCCGCGTCTGCTCCGCCATCTCGTGCAGGGAGAGGCAGGCGCAGGCCGCGTCAAAGGCGTGGTCCGGGAAAGGGGCCGCCGTGGCGTCGCCCTGGTGGTAGTCGATGGATTCCGGCCCTGCGTCGCGCGCCCGGGCGAGCATCCCGGCGGAGCGGTCCACCCCGGCCACCCGGAGCCCGGCCGCCTGGAGCACGCGGAGCTGGTGGCCCGTGCCGCAGCAGAGGTCCACGGCGCTGGCCGCGCCCTCGGCCAGCAGCACGTCGCGCACCATGCGCCGCAGCCGGGCCAGCGCCGGGCCGAGCAGCGGGTCGTAGAAGCGGGCCAGTCGATCGTAGTCCGTGCCGCGCATCGCCGCCTCCGGCGTCAGGGGTGCCCCAGCCGCTCGCGCAGGCCGGGCCGCCCGAGCCGGGCGCAGGCGTCCTCCAGCACGTGCGGCCGCTTGGCAAAACAGAAGCGCAGCAGGTCGCGGCCCTTGTCTTCGGTGAAGAAGGCGCGCCCGGGCACGCCCGCCACGCCCGCCTCCCGCAGCAGGAACATGGCCCGCGCCTTGTCGTCCTCCCCGGGCAGGGAGGAGACGTCCGCCAGGGCGTAGTACGCGCCTTCGGGCACCAATGGTTCGAGCCCGGCCCCGGCCAGGGCCGCGCAGAACACGTCGCGCTTTTCCTGGTGCTCGGCGGCCAGGTCGCGGTAATAGTCCGGGCCCAGCTCCAGCAGCCCGCGCGAGGCCCCCACCTGGAGCGGGGCGGGCGCGCAGACGTAAACCAGGTCGTTCACGTGGCCGATGGCCTCGTGCCAGCGCGGATCGCAGATGGCGTAGCCCAGCCGCCAGCCCGTCACGGCATAGACCTTGGAAAACCCGGAGATGGTGATGGTCCGCCCGGCCATGCCGGGCAGGGTGGCCGGGGCCACGTGCTCGCGTCCGTCGTAGACGAAATGTTCGTAGATCTCGTCGGAGAACACGAACAGGTCGTGCGCCTCGGCGAACGCGGCGATGCGCCCCAGCTCCTCCCGGGTGAAGACCTTGCCGCAGGGGTTCAGCGGGGTGTTGAGCACCAGGGCGCGAGTGTTCGGCCCCACGGCGCGCTCCAGGTCCTGGTCCGTGAAGGTCCAGCCCGGGCGCTCCAGGGTCACGAAGCGCGGGGCCACCCCCAGGGCCAGCAGCGTGTTCGCGTGGTAGCCGTAGAACGGCTCGAAGAGGATGGCCTCGTCGCCGGGGTCGAGCAGGGCGGTGACGGCGCTGAAGAAGGCCCCGGTGGCGCCGATGGAGGCCACGATCATGTTTTCGGGGTCCACCTCCATGCCCGTGTGGCGGCGCTGCTTGGAGGCGATGGCCCGGCGCAGCTCGGGCAGGCCGTCGAAGCGGGTGTAGGTGTTCTTGCCCGCGTCAATGGCCACCTTGGCCCCGAGGACCACGGGCGGCGGCACGTCAAGATCGCAGACCCCCTGGGCCAGGTTCACGCCGCCGACTTCGGCGCAGGCCAGGGTCATGGCGCGGATTTCCGATTGGGCGGCCAGCGCCGCCCGCCTGCTCTGCCTCAGGGCCATGTTCGCTCCCGGGTTGAGGTGCGGATACAGCCGCGCAACGTACCCCACTTCGAATGTAAAGAAAACCCGGCCGGAGCCCAGGGAGGGGTTTGCTCTCGCCGTCGGTTGAGGATATGCCGATGCCTTGGGGCCGCTCTCATGCGGATGCGCTCCGGCACGGGGTGTGGCATGATCGGGCGAGAAGACGAGCAAGAAGGACGGGAGCACATGACGCAATACGGATTTTTCGGCCTGTTGTGGGAATCGAGCCTGGTCATCAAGGTGGTCTTCGTGGTGCTGTTCGGCATGTCCGTATCCACCTGGGGGCTCATCTTCGCCAAGTGGTGGGAACTTTCCCGCGCGGCGCGCGAGGCGCGGGCCGTGCGCGAGGAGGTGGCGGCGGCGGGCTCCCTGGAGGGCGCGCGCCGCGCCGCCAGCGGCGAGGGCGAGGAGCCCGGCGCGGCCAAGGCCGTGGTGCTCGCCGGGGTGGAGGAGCTGGAGCGGCTGCGCGGGGTGACGCTCCCCGGGGCCGAGCGCGGCCGCCTGGTGCTGGAAAACCTGCGCCACGCCCTGGCGGACGCAGCCCGGGAGCAGGCCGACAGGCTCTACGGCTCCCTGGCCTTCCTCTCCACCTGCGCGGCGGCCGCCCCGCTGCTCGGCCTCTTCGGCACGGTCTGGGGCATCATGAGCTCGTTCTCCTCCATCACCGGGGGGGCGGGCGGCGTGGCCGAGGTGGCCCCCGGCCTGGCCGAGGCCCTGGGCACCACCGCCGCCGGGCTTGTGGTGGCCATCCCCGCCGTGCTCGCCTACAACCTGCACCTGAAGATGCTCGGGGCCATCGAGGCGGAGCTGGCGGCCTTGGGCGCGGCGTACATGAACCGCGTCAAGGCCGAGCTGGACGCGGTGGCCGGGTGCGGCCCGGCCCCTGCCGAAGGCGAGGAGGACTGACGTGCGCCCCCGCAGAGACCGCCGGGCCTTCCTGGGTGAGATCAACGTCACGCCCTTCGTGGACGTGATGCTCGTGCTGCTGATCATCTTCATGGTCACGGCCACGGTGCGCCACCAGGGCGTGTTCGTGGAGCTGCCGCGCACGGTGATGGTGGAGGCGCTCCCCGTGGGCAAGGACCACTTCGTGCTCACCGTGCAGAAGGACGGCTCCCTGTTCCTCGACCAGCTGCCCGTGCCCAGGGAAAATCTGACGGACTACCTCATCCAGCGCGTGGCCAAGCAGCGCAAGAAGCTCTACCTGCGGGCCGACGCCGGGGTGGACCACGGCACCGTGGTGGCCATCATCGGCGCGGCGCGCGAGGCCGGGGTGGCGTACATGGCCATGGTGGCCGAGCCGGAGGAGGGCGAGTGAACCGGGCGCGGCGCGTCCTGGCGTGGAGTTGGGGCCTCTCCCTGGTGCTGCACGTCCTGGCGCCGCTGCTGCTCGTGCTCTGGACCACGGGCACGCTGGCCGCGCTGCTCCCCGGGGAGGAGCTCGACCTCTCGACCCTGGACCTCTCGAACCTCGCCCCGCCGGAATACCTGGCCGAGCCCGGGGCCGTGGAGATCAGCGACCGCTCCGTGCTCCTGGACCATGGCGGGCGAGACGAGGCCGAGCGCGAGCTGTTCGCGGCGTTCGCCGAGTCCGGCGGGCTGGTGGGCGACCAGACCCACTGGACCGAGGGCCCCAAGGTGCGCTTCGGCCACGAGGTCATCGCCCGGTATTTTTCCTACTACCGCAGCGGGTTCGTGGGCCATTACCAGACGGACGACGGCCTCGACGTCTATGTGCTCGACGGCACCAACGACCCCCGCTTCGGCAAGCTCCTGCTGCACGTGCCGGCCATGAACTTCCTGCGCGGGCTGACCCAGCGCGGCAGCCGCTACATCTACACCTACGCCGACGAACCGCTGGCCGAGGCCCCGGTGGAGGGCTCGATCATGTTCATGGGCGACGGCGACGAAATCTACCGCCTGATGTGGATTCCCAAGCACGGCAAGGCGCTCTACCCCACGCGGCTCATGTATTTCCCGGAGGAATGGGAGGGGGCGAAGAGCCGCCGCGCGGCCGACGGCCAGTGAGTCCGGCGGGCCTGCGGGCCGGGCCTCTGAACCGGGCCCCTGAACCAGGCCTATGGACCGGGCCTATGGACCGGGACGGTACTTTGTGGCGGCGAGATGGCCGCGCCGCAGGTCAGCGGCTGGCCATGTTGCTGGGCCGGAAGGTCATGGTCCCGAGGTTGGCGAAGGTGGTGGCCTGGCGCACGGAGAACTCCAGGGGCGCGTCCGCCGAAATGCGGAAGGTGGACCCCGGTGCCAGGGGCAGGCCCCCGGCCGTGGGCACGAGCTTGCCCGCCGGGCCGTTGGACCAGGCGTCCGCCAGCACGTAGTCCCCGCTGGGCAGGGGGTAGTCCCCGCCTTCGCTCCAGGGCACCATGATGGCCTGGCCGTGCGGGCCGGTGAGCCGCAGGGCGTGCACGCGCCTGGGCACCACATCCACGAAGAACCGCGCCTTGGCCGCTCCCGTGGTTTCGCGCACCACCTGGAAGCGCGACGTTCCCTGCGCGGGAGAATCCAGCCGATACCTGTCGATGAAGTTCTCCGGGTCGAGGATGATCTCCCAGCCGATGTCCTGGCCGTCGTTGGCCGTGGGGCAGGCCACGTAGCCCTTGAAGTTCAGCACCTCGGGCCGGGAGCTGCCCCAGACGCCTTCGATGATCAGCTGGTCGCCCTCCACGGCCTGGAGGGCCTGGCCGTCGCGCACGAACACGGGCTGGCCGTTGAGCCAGCAGACGAAGGAGAGCCCGTCGCCCGCCGGGGCCCCGGGCAGGGCCCCGTGGAAGCGCACCTTGGCGCTCAAGACCCGCCTGCCGTCGCTGCGCAGTTCCAGGTCGCTGAAGGTGTCCAGCGCCAGTCGCGGCGCGGAGAGCATGTTCACGCCCGGGCGGTCCGAGGCGAAGAGCGCCAGGGTCGGTGCCAGGGAGTCGCGCGGGTCGGCCTCGGTTTCCGCCGTCAGCGGTATCCCGCGCACCAGGTCGATGACCTGCCCGGGGGCCAGGGGGCGGCCGTTGATGCGCACGCCCACGCCCGCGCCGTAGGTCTCCATGAGGTCGTCGGGAATGTTCTCCACCCGGGCGGTGACGCCGTAGTGGTGCAGCAGCGCCAGGGTGGCTTCGAGCTGGCGGTGGACCTTCCAGCCGACCTGGGTGATCTGCTTGGAGACCTCCACGGCCAGGGCCGGGATGCCCCGGTCCGTGAGGGCGTAGCAGGTCAGCGACTTGCGCATCTGCTTGTAGTCGGAGTTTTCGTCGAAGGTCCGGGTGTTGAAGAGCTTGAAGCGGTACTGCTCGGGCTCGATGCCGGGGTTGAGCTCGGCGAGCACGGTGTTCACCGTATCGCCGAGGGCGAGCCCCCGGTAGGAGAGGGTGTCCACGATGATGGACTGGCCGTAGCGCATGGGGTAGCGCAACTGGTCCACGTAGGTGGGGTTGTAGAA
>JBFWJM010000013.1:0-23496 GCA_050253205.1 Desulfovibrionaceae bacterium | reverse complement strand
TTCGCCCCGTTTGTGTGAACGGGTTGCAACCATGTGTTGATTTGTTTCTAGCGTACTTTTGCACTGAAGTCAACAGGATTCGTATTTTTTTATGCCCGCCTTTGACCGCATAGCAGCAGAGCGCAACCGCCTCGGATTGACCCAGGCGCAGGCGGCAGAGTCGTGCGGTGTCACGAGGGCAATGTGGGGGCGCTATGAAAAAGGAAAGGCCTCAATGGGGATGGAGGTGTTGATTCGGTTCTCGGATGCCGGAGCAGATCCAAACTTCATTGTAACTGGTCTTCGGGCTGAACCATCGGACCTAGCCCCGCACGAGGCGGAACTTTTAGACAATTTTCGGGCCAGCTCCGAAGAGGCCCAGCGCTGCATCGGCACCACTGCGGCATTGTTGGCAAAAGCAGGCAAAAAATAAAGACTGCTGAAGAAACAAAGGAGACGAGAAATGAGACTTACCGAACAGCAGGCACTGGGCCGGTACGAAAGGGCTGAAGACATCCTTGCCGACTACCAGCGTCAGTATGACTATGCTCTGCCCGAGCTGTGGCGCTCCACGATTTCAAAGCTGCTCCTCAAGGGGCTGACGGACCCGGAGCTGCACGATTTGTTTCAAACTATCGTTGGGCTAGAGATTCAGGCTGGACGGCTCCCAGAGCGGAAAGTTGACTACGCCGCTTGGGCAAAAGAGCCTGAGGAGTAGGAGCAGGAAAGAGGCCACGCGGGGGCGAAGGCCCGCTGTCGGTGCTCCCCCGAGCCCCTCATCTAGCTTGGAAGGACGCGGGCTAAGCGGCCAGGGGTGGCCGCCATTAAAACGACCGGATGCGTGGGGGCGCATGAGGCAAGAAGGGAGAGTTGCTATGGACAGGGCTGAATCTTTGCTGAAGGTGCGGGCGGACTCGCTTGCCAGGGTTGCCGAAAAAACGGTTGAAAACACGCTGGGGGAGCTTGTCCTTTCCTTGCTTGCCGAAAGGGCAAGCCTGACCAGGGAAGACCTCGCGGATGCCCTGAAGGCCCGCTTGGATTCTACGCCGTCAGCGTCCGGGAAGTGCCACCCGGACCATGACGCTGATCGCCAGCGCCTTCTTGCGTTGCAGCGTCGTCTGGATCAGCTGCCACCCCTAAGCCCCACAGCAGCCCCATGAGCACGAAGAAGGCGTTGTCGTCCGTGATCTCGATCTCGTCGAGCAGTGTCCGCACATAGCCCGCCGGGTCGTGCATGTAGTCTTCCGTGGCGCTGATCTTTGCGGTCAGGCGAAGTTCCCAGCCTCCGATGCCGCCTTGGGCTTCGGCCTCGCGGATTTCGTCGTGGATCAGCCGTTCGATGTTTTTGTGAGTCGGCGTCTTCATTTTCTCCTCCCCGGGCGCTCCGCCCTGTTTGCCCCTGTTTAACGCCCCCCTGCCGCATGGTCCTGTAACCGGGGTTATATTCTTCCCGCCCGGGTACAGGCCCCAAATCGTTTTATAACCTCCGTTATAGGACTCACCAGCCCCGCGCCTATACGCTCGGCCCCATCGTACCCGTCTTGCGACACGGTGGCGGTCGGGCTTTTCCCCTTTGTGCCCGGCCGCCGCCCAACCAAAAAGGAGCAGCCGTGCACCTCCCCGAGTTCAAGCCCCCCCGTATGTCGTGGCCCATGGCCGTGGCCGCCGCCCTCATCGTGGCCGTGGCCATCATCGCCCACCGGCAGTTGCCGGTGATCATCTACAAGCTCGGCCTGGTCGTGGCCGCCGGGGTGGTCGGCTATTTCGTGGACCGCACCGCGTTCCCCTACGCCAGACCGCATATTTACCTGCGATACGACCGCGAGGGGGCCGAGAGTGACAGGCTGCTCATTGCCGCCACGCTCCGCCGCGCGCTCATCATCGCCGCCGCCATGCTGGCCGTGGGCCTGGGGCTGTAGCATGAACCGCGAGCGCGATTGCATCATCTCCTTCTTCGTCGCCCTGGCCGTGGCCATGATCGGCGCGTTGATCATCATCGCTTTCATGCCGCGCATGGTCAGCGCCGCCGAGATACCTGCCCGGGCCCAGCACTACCGCGCAACGCTCACGCGCTGCGCCCGGGCCGAGTGGGGCCTCTCCGCGCCTGTGGCCGTGTTTGCCGCCCAGGTGCACCAGGAATCGCTCTGGAACCCCGAGGCCCGCTCGCCTGTTGGCGCAAGCGGCCTGGCGCAGTTCATGCCCGCCACGGCGGCCTGGCTGCCCGAGGTGGCCCCGCAGACGGGCGAGCCCATGCCGCTCAACCCCGGCTGGGCGCTCCGTGCGCTGACGGCCTATGACCGCTGGCTCTGGGAGCGCATCACCGCCGAGGACGATTGCCACCGCATGGCCATGACCCTCTCGGCGTACAACGGCGGGCTCGGCTGGCTGAACCGCGACAAGCGCCTCGCCGCGCGCAAAGGGCTCGACCCGGCCCGCTGGTGGGACCACGTGGAGACCGTCAACGCCGGACGAGCCAGCTGGGCCATCCGCGAAAACCGGGGCTACCCGCGCCGCATCCTGCGCCAGCTGGCCCCCATGTATCAGGCCGCCGGATGGGGCCGAGGAGTCTGCCCATGATGTCCCTGTTTCTCTCCTCTCTGGCCGGTGCCGGCTGGAAGAAGCTGGCCCTTGGTTTGGCAGCGGCCATCGTCGTCGCCGTTTTGGTCGGCCTGGCCGCCTGGCGCGGCTACAGGGCCGGATACGACAAGGCCGACGCCGAGCGCCGTGCCCAGGTGGCCGAGCTGCGAGGGGAGCACGCCCTTGCCCTGGCCGAGGCGGAGATGCAGGCCCGCGCGCTCCTTGAGGAGCAGACTGCACGGGCGCACGAGCTGGAGCGGCAGTACCTGGCCGCAAGCAACACCATCGCGGCCCAGCGCCGCACCATCACCAACGAAAGGATACGCCATGCGAGCCGTGATGTTGACGTTTCTGGCGGCGCTTGCCGCCTTGGCCCCGAGTGGGTGCGCCTCTATAACGCCGCCGTCGGAGCCGATTCCGGTGACGGTGGTGCAGCCCTGCCCCCAGCCGCCCCCGGCCCTGATGCAGACCCCGGAGCCGCCCCCGAGGCTGACACCGGGATACTTCGAGGAGGCCCCGCAGTGACCAGCGTGACCCCCGAAGACATCCTCGCGCATGCGCGCGACTACGGCTCCCGCTGCCGCGACATCGAGGCCCGGCTCCTGGGCCTGCAGGAGTGGGCCGATGGGCTCAACGGGGAGGAGCAACCGTGACGGTTCCCGATTGGCTCGGAGATGCGAGCAAGTTCGTTTCCGTTCTGGTGCTCCTCCTGCAGCTCGCTGGCGGCTGGTTCATCTGGGGCATGCGCAGGGAGTTCGTGACCCGCAAGCACTGCGACGAGGAGTGCCTGAAGCGGCGGCAGATGCAGACCGCCCTGACGCTCCTGGAGCAGGCCCAACGAAACGCCCCGGACAGCGAAGACATGGCGGCGATCAAGGACCGCTTGGGAGGCATTGAAGGCGAGATCAAGGCCTTGCTGGCCACGGCCAAGGGGCAAGCCGACCTCCTGAATCGTCTGGAACGCCCACTCAACCTGCTCATGGAGCATCACCTGAAGGAGAGCAAATGAGCTTTGCCGACCTGATCACCGAAGACCGCCGCCTGGTCATCCTCCGGCTGCTGAAGGACGCGTCGGGCTACGCGCTCAACACCATCGTTCTCAAGGCCGCTGTACAGAGCCTTGGTCATAAGTGCTCCACGGACCAGGTCCGCTCCGACGCGGCATGGCTGGAGGAGCAGGGGCTCGTGGGCGTGGAGCGGCTGGAGGGCGTCTGGGTGCTTACGGCCCGCCGCCGTGGGCTCGACGTGGCCGTGGGAGAAGCCGTCGTGCCGGGGGTCAAGCGCCCCGAGCCCGGAGAGTAGCATGCCTCGGCAGTCCACCATCAAGCGTCTGCCCATGAAGGTGCGCGACAGGATCGGCCAGCTGCTCGACCGGGGCCGCACCCTGGACGAAATCATGGAGCACCTTGCGGCCATGGATGTGGAGGTCTCCCGCTCCGCCCTAGGGCGCTACAAGCAGCACATCGACAAGGTGAGCGAGCGGATACGCCGCAGCAGGGAGGTTGCCGAGGCGCTGGTCCGAAACTTCGGCGAGGCCCCGGAGAGCAAGACCGCCAGGCTGAACATCGAGCTGATGCACGGCTTGATCCAGGACATTCTCTCCCGGGCCCCGGAGGGCGAAGAGAACGAGGGCGTGACGCTCACCCTCGACCCCAAGGAAGCCATGATGCTGGCCAAGGGGCTCGACCACCTGGCCAGCGCCAGCAAAAAGGACGCCGACCTGCTCGACAAGCTCAAGGAGCAGGCGCGCAAGGAAGCTGCCGAGGCCGTGGACGCCGTGGCCGAGAAGCAAGGGCTCTCCGACGAAGCACGGGCCGCCATTCGCGCCGAACTCGGGATAAGCACATGAAGCTCAAGGGGAACGCCCAGAACATTCCCGCCAATCCCGAGGCGGTTCTTCTGCCGTTTCAGGCCGCCTGGGTGGCGGATACGAGCCGCCTCAAGCTTTGGGAGAAGACGCGCCAGGTCGGCGCGAGCTGGACAGCCGCATACGCCGCAGACGAGCGCACCAGCGCAAAGGACGCCAGGCTGGACCAATGGGTCAGCTCCAGGGACTCCATCCAGTCCAAGCTGTTTTTGGAAGACTGTGTGTTCTGGGCCCGTGTGCTCAACGTCGTGGCCCAGGACATGGGTGAGGTGGTCATCGACAAGGAAAAGGACATCTCCGCCTACGTGATCAAGTTTGCCAACGGGCGGCGGATTCACTCCATGAGTTCCAACCCGGACGCCCAGGCGGGCAAACGCGGACCGCGCCTGCTGGACGAGTTTGCCCTGCACCCGGACCCGCGCAAGCTCTGGACCATCGCCTACCCCGGCCTGACCTGGGGTGGCAGCATGGAAGTAATTTCCACGCATCGCGGCAGCCACAACTTTTTCAACCAGCTTATCCGAGAGGTGCGCGAGGCGGGCAACCCCAAGGGCATCAGTCTCCACCGGACCACGCTGCAGGATGCCCTGGACCAGGGTTTCCTCTTCAAGCTGCAGCAGGCCCTGCCGGAGGAAGACGAGCGCCAAGCCATGGACGAGGCCGAGTATTTCGACTTCATCAAGGCCGGATGCGCGGACGAGGAGTCGTTCCTCCAGGAATACATGTGCCAGCCCGCGGACGATGACGCCGCTTTTCTAGAATATGACCTCATTGCTTCGTGCGAATACGACGAGCGGGTAGATTGGCGGCTGTGCGGGAGCGGCAGGCTCTACATGGGCGTGGACATAGGCCGCAAAAAGGACCTGACCGTGCTCTGGGTGATGGAGGAGCTTGGCGACGTGCTCTACACGCGGCATGTGGAATGCTTGCAGAACATGCGCAAGAGCGAGCAGGAAGCCATCCTCTGGCCCTGGTTTGAGCTTGCCGACCGCGTATGCATCGACTGCACCGGCCTGGGCATAGGCTGGACGGATGACGCGCAGGACAAGTTCGGGACATACCGCGTCGAAGGGGTGACCTTTACCCCGAAGAGCAAGGAAGCCATGGCCTACCCCGTGCGCGGACGGTTCGAGGACAAGCGCCTGCGCATTCCCTACGACCGCGAGGTCCGCGCGGACCTTCGCTCTGTCACCAAACAGACCACCAGCGCCGGAAACATCAGGTTCACGGCGGAACGCACACCCGACGGACACGCAGACCGCTTCTGGGCGTTGGCCCTGGCCATTCACGCAGCGGGTTCGGAGAGCAACGCCATGAGAACATGGGAGGCATTGGCAGATGGGTAGACGACGCGATTACAAGGGCGGCAAGGATTTTGCGGCCACGCACGACGGCTTCGAGAACTTCACGGCCAAGCTCGGCCTGGGCCAGAGCAACCCTCTGGCCGCGGGCGGCTACAAACCGGGCGTCACCCTCACGGCGCAGCGCCAGGTGCTCGACGCCATGTACCGCACCAGCTGGGTGGTGGGCCGCATGGTGGACGTCGTGTCCGAAGACATGGTGCGCGGCGGCATAGACATCAAAACCCAGCTCCCACCGGACGAGGTGGACGAGCTGCACCGCTACATGCGCCGCTGGGGCGTGGACGCCCGATTCTCCGAGGCCATCAAGTGGGGCAGGCTCTACGGCGGGGCCGTGGCGCTCATCCTCATAAACGGCGCAAACCCCTCGCTGCCGCTCAAGCTCGACGAAGTCCCGCCCGACTCCTTCCGCGGGCTGCACGTGCTGGACAGGCACCAGATCATGCCGTCCACCAGCGTGGTGCGCGACCTCGGGCCCATGCTCGGCTACCCGGAGTTCTACTCCGTGAACGTGGCCCAGGGTGTGCCCATGCAGCGCTGGCACCACTCCCGCGTGATCCGCTTCGTGGGCGTGCAGCTGCCGTTCGATGAACGCCAGGCAGAGCAGAGCTGGGGCGCGAGCGTGGTGGAACGCGCGTTTGATCGCATCCTCGCGCTCGACAGCTCCACCCACGGCGCGGCAAACCTCATGCTGCGTTCGTTCCTGCGGGTCGTCAAGGTCCACCGCCTGCGGGAAGTGCTGGCGAATGGCGGCAAGGCCGAGTTCGCGCTCACCAAGATGTTCGACATGATCCGTATCATGCAGACCAGCGAGGGCCTGACCCTGCTGGACAAAGACGACGAGTTCCAGACCTACAACTGGAGCTTCGCAGGCATGGCCGACGGCCTGCAGGCCTTTACCGAGCAGATCGCCGGGGCCACGGGCATTCCGCTGGTGCGCCTCCTGGGCCAGAGCCCCAAGGGCTTCAGCACGGGCGAGAGCGACCTGGAAATCTACTACGACACCATCCGCACCCAGCAGGACGACGACCTCCGCCCGGCGTATGAAAAGCTGCTGCCGGTCTGCGCCATGAGCAAGTTCGGCCAGCCCATGCCCGAGGGCACGCAGCTTTCCTTCAAGCCGCTCCAGACCCCCAGCGAGGTGGACAAGTCCACCATCGCCACGGCGGACGCCCAGGGCGTGGCCGGGCTCTTCGCCCCAGGCATCATCGACGAGGCACAGGCGCTCACGGCCCTGCGCGAGGCCTCCCGGGTGACGGGGCGCTATGCCTTCATCACCGACGAGAACATCGAAGCGGCCGAGCAGGCCGCCGCCCCGGCCCCGGCCCTGGGCATGCCGGACCTTCCCGAACTGCCTGGACAGCGGGAAGACTTCCATGCCGCAGAATCACAAAAGGAGGACGGACGAACCCCCCAGGAGGTCAGCCTCAACGGGGCGCAGGTTTCGTCTATGATGCAGATTATTATGAACGTTTCACAGGGTGTCCTTCCCCGGGGCACTGGCATTGAAATGCTGCAGGCAGCATTCCCGTTGTCCGCCCAGCAGGCCGAACAAATCATGGGCGATGTGGGCCGGGGGTTTGAACCTACCGGGGTTGAGCAGTGACCTGGCCGCAAGCGTGGAAGTGGGCGGACGTGGCAGCCAAGGGGGCCGCCAGGAAGGCCTGGAAGCCGAACAAGGCGGCAGAGAAGCGCTACGCAAAGCAGCTCTCCTCCGTGGCCAAGGAAGTTTCCGCCAGGCTGGCGGGGGGCGGCACCCCGGCCGAGCTGCAGGACGCCCTGAAGCAATACGCCGAGCAGCTCACGCCCTGGGCAAACCAGGCAGCCGCAAACATGCTTGGCGCGGCCAGAAAGAAAAACGAGCAGACCTGGCGCGAGGCCGCGAACAAGTGGAGCATAGACCTCGGCGGCATGCTCGACGCGGACATAGACGACGCGGTGCGCGAGATGGTCGAGCGCAATGTGCTGCTCATCAAGAGCCTGCCCACCCATGCCGCCGAGCGCGTGGGCGAAATGGCCCAGAAGGCCGTGCTGAACGGAACCCGCGCCGAAACCCTGGCCAAGGAGATCGCCAAGCAGGGCGATGTGACCATGAGCCGCGCCAGGACAATCGCCCAGACAGAGGTGAGCAAGGCGCAAACCGGGCTCACCCGCGCCCGCTCCGAGGCCTTTGGGGGCGAGGGCTACATCTGGCGCACGGCGAGGGACGGAAACCGCAGGCCCAGCCACGCGGCCATGGAGGGCCGTTTCGTTCGCTGGGACAGCCCGCCAACGCTCGACGGCATGACCGGCCACGCGGGCGAGTTTCCGAACTGCCGCTGTTACGCCGAGCCGGTGGTCCACGACTCCGCAGGCCGGGTGGTGGCCAGCCCGCTGCCCACCATGGCCGAGGAAAAGGAAAGCGGCTCGCGCAGGCTCCTCTCCCATTGGGAGCGCACGAACTACAATCCCGTCACCCCGCACCGTCCTGAAACGCCGTTGCACAATGTGGAACGGGCCGATTTCGATCTGAAGAAGCTTTCCAGTTACACCCTGGACCCGGAGCACCCGGTCGGGAAGGACAAAGCCCGCGTTTGGAAGGCCGCAACAGGCTTTGAAAAAAGACACGCCGAGAAGCTGCATCGGCTGATCATGGAGCAGTTGCCGGGCGGGGAAGCCGTCAGGGGAGACCACGACCAACACGGGGAGCGTTTTGACGTCATCGTCCCCATCAAGGGACTAAACGGACGTGTCGTTGACGTGTTGACCGCATGGATATATGATCGGGACAATAAGAGCGGCAAAGTGAGCACCAAGCCTCGCCTTATAACCACCTATCCGATGTAGAAATAACATGGCACATCAGTTTGAAATGTTCGACGTTGTCCGCGTTCTGGAGCAGCACGAAGGCCGTGGCAACTACAGCCTCGGCGAAGTGTGCGTCGTGCCAGCCGGGGAGACGGGTGCCATCCTGAACATCTTCGGCGACGGCGAGGCATTTGAGGTCGACTTCAACCTCGGCACCCACGGCTCGCATATCATCACCTTGCGACCGCATCAGATCGAACCCGCCTAAAACGTCTCTCGGGCGTTTTCCGTTTGCCAGACGAACAACGACAGGGCCGAGGCCTTGAAAACGCCGCCTGACCCGTTCATGAACGTTCATGAACACCACGCCGCCCTCCCGCCCATCGTAGCTTCGCCGCATCGGCCCCACCCGGCCCGCATCCCTCTCCTTTTATAACCCCGGTTATAGGACTTCGCACCGCCACGGGGCTACTCCGGCCCCATGCGCTTTTACGCCCAAACCAAGCTCTCGGAGCACATCTCCGAAACCCCCGAGGGTTTCCTCATCTGCCACGGCGTGGCCATCGCCCGCCTGGGAGACATGACCTACCTGCCCGAAGAATGCGCCCTGGAACCGGGCGAAGACGGTCTCGTGCACGTTTCGCGCACGGAAGAGGTCGTTTTCGATCCTGCGGCCATGGCCTCGTTCGAGGGTAAGGCGGTGACCATAGGACACCCCGAGGAAGACGTGACCCCCGCAAACTGGAAGGAGCTGGCCGAAGGCCACGCCCAGGACGTCCGGCGCGGGGAGGGAGAGGAGGCAGACTTGCTCCTGGCCGACCTGGTCATCACCGGAGAGCGGGCCATCGCCCTGGTGCGCGGGGGGCTGCGGGAGGTTTCCTGCGGCTATGACGCGCCCTACGAGCAGACGGCTCCCGGAAGGGGACGACAAACGCGAATCCGGGGCAACCACATCGCCCTGGTTCAGCGAGGCCGTTGTGGCGCTCGCTGCCGGATCAACGATCAAAGCGAGGACACTATGAAATTCGGAGACAAGCTCTTGAAGGCCCTCGGGAACCCCAAGGTCCGCAAGGCCATGGACGAGGCCGCCGAAGAAGCAAAGCCGGACACCCAGCCGGAAAAGCCCGCCCAGGATGAAGGCGAAGACCGCATCGCCGCGCTGGAGGAGAAGTTCGGCGAGCTGATGCTGACCGTACGCCAGATCGGCGAGCAGGTGGCCAAGCTCGGCAAGCCCGAGCCGGACGAGGCCGCAACGGACGAGGACCAGCCTGCCGAGCCCGACGTGCCGGACGGCGGAAAGAAGCCCGAGGCCGAGGAAAAGGCCCACGACAGGGCGCGTAACGACAAGGCGCGCGACGCCGCCGCCCGGGCCGCCACCATGACCGTGGACGCGGACGTGAAGTCCCGCTCCGCCCTGCTGGCCCCGAGCCTGCCCGTGCGCGACACGGACGCCCGCTGCAGCGTGCAGCGCGTTGCCCTGCGCACGGCCATGACGAACGACGCCGCGCTGAACAAGGTCGTGGCCGCCGCACTGGGCGGCTCCACGCTGGACAGCTGCGACTGCATGACGCTCGACGCGGCCTTCACCCTGGCCAGCGACGTGGCCGCCGCGAAGAACAACGCCACCACCGTGGACGGCCTGACCAGGGCCACTACCAAGGACTTCGGCAAACCCGCCTCCCCGGCGGACATCAACGCCATGAACGCCAAGTTCTACGGCGGGAAGGAGAAGTAGCATGACCGCAATCATCGAACGCATGCCCGCCGGGCTGCCCGGCGAGGTCACCCGCATGGCGCAGTCCACCCTGGAGCCCGCCATCGTCGGCGACACGGACATCGCCCACGGCGCGCCCGTGAAGATGGTGAGCGGCAAGCTCGCCCCCCTGGAAGCAGCCGACACGGCTGCGGACGTTTACGGCTTTCTGGCCCGCAGCTTCCCCTGCCAGGGCGGAACCGGAACCCTGACCCCCGGGGTCGCCCCCGCCGGAACCGCCGTGTCCGTCATGCGGCGCGGTTACATGCTGGTGCAGCTGGCCAGCGGCAGCGCCGCCAAGAACGGCACGGTGTACGTCCGCATCGCGGTCGACACCGGCAAGGCCGTGGGCGACATCGAGGCCGCCCTCGTGGCCGACAACACCGTGGCCCTGGGCGCTCAGTTCATGGGCGAGGCGGACGCCTCCGGCTCCGTTGAAATCTCTTACAACATCTAGGAGGGCCCCGTGTTCAGAACCTATGACCAGAACACCATCGACTCCGCCGGTGCCTTCCTGGTGGGCGAACTGGAGCGCATGGACAAAGAGCTCCACGCGCCTCTCTTCGAGACCACCTGGGGACGCGACATCGACCTGCGCGAGGACGTGACCATCGGCGACGCCGCGAGCTCGTTCACGAACTCCGACTTCGGCGCTCCCGGTTCCATCTCCACCAAGGGCAAGAACTGGGTGGGGCCCGACTCCAACGCCATCGCCGCCGTCAACGTGAACACCACCAAGACCACCAACCCCATGCACCTCTGGGCGCTGCAGGTGGGCTGGACCATTCCCGAGCTGTCCGCATCGCAGCAGCTGGGCCGCCCCGTGGACACCCAGAAGCACGAGGCCCTGCGCGTGAAGCACCAGATGGACGTGGACGAGCAGGTCTACATCGGCGACACGGATCTCGGCATCACCGGCCTGGTGAACAACGCGGCCATCTCGCCGCTCGGCTTCTCCACGGCCTGGGATGACGAGGCCATGACCCCGAAGCTCATCCTGGAAGACGTGAACGACTTCCTGAACACGGCCTGGGCCCAGACGGGCTACTCCGTGATTCCCGACCGTTTGCTGCTGCCCCCGCTGCAGTTCGGCCTGCTGACCCAGCCCGTCACCGACGCGGGCTCCGAGTCCCTGCTGGCCTACATCGCCCGCAGCTGCGTTTCCGCGCAGAAAAACGGCCGCCCGCTCGACATCAAGCCGCTCAAGTGGCTCTCCGGGCGCGGAGCCGGAAGCACGGACCGCGCCGTGGCCTACTCCCGGAACAAGCGCTTCGTGCGCTTCCCCATGGTTCCGCTGCAGCGTACTCCGCTGGAATACCGCGGGCTCGCCCAGCTCTGCACCTACTTCGGCACGCTGGGCCAGGTGGAGTTCGTCTACCCCGAAACCGTGGCCTACGCGGACGGCCTGTAACCATCACGCCGGGCGGTCCGAACCGGGCCGCCCGCCACAAAGGAGAAACGCATGAAGATCGAAGTGGTTCTGCCGTTCAAGGTTCGCCTTGCGCCCAAGCAGCCCATCCGCGAGTTCACCCCCGGCGTTCATGAGCTGACCGCCGAGGAGGCCGCCAACTGGTTTGTGAAGGCCTGCCTCAAGGAGAAGCGCGCCAGGCGCGTGCCCGACGATGAGGGGATCGAGCCCATTGCCGAGCCCCAGCCCGCCGAGGCCAAGTCCGCCGAGGCCAAGCCCGAGGAGACCGCCGCCGAGGTGAGCCTTATGGAGGAGATGCTCGAAGTCTTCCCCGCGCTGAAGGACGAGGACATGAAGGCCGACGGCGTGCCCAGGGTGGCCGCCGTGGAAAAGGCCCTGGGCGAGAGCGTGACCGCCGAGCAGGTGGCCGCCGCCTGGGAAAAGTATCAGCAGGAAAAGGACTAGGCCATGGACGTCGCCGGGTTCCGGGAGGCCTTTCCGGCCTTCACCGAGGAGCTGCACGCGGACGCCCGCGTGGCGTTCTGGCTTCGGCTGGCGGCCTTGCGGCTGCCAGCCGACCGCTGGGGCGAGTTGCTGGAAGACGGCCTCGCGCTCTTCACCGCGCACCAGCTGACCCTGGAGGCGCGGGCGAACAAGGCCAAGGACGGCACGGGCGGCATGGACGCCGCCGCCGGGCCTCTGGCCAGCGAGAGCAAGACCGTTGGCCCCGTTTCCGTTTCCAAGGGCTATAACAACGCCGCCACGGCAGACCCCGCCGCCGGGCAGTGGAACGCCACCATCTATGGCCAGCAGCTTTACGAGCTGATGCGCATGGTCGGGGCCGGAGGGCTGCAGCTGTGACGAAATCCGGAGTCATCACCAAGGTGAACAAGGCGGCAGGCATCACCGAGGCCATCCGCCTGCTCACAAGCCGTTGCGTCAAGGTAGGCATTCCCGCCGGTCCGGCGAGGGACGACGCTGAAGGCGAAGGCCTGACCAACGCGCAGATCGGCTACATCCACGAAAACGGCAGCCCCAAGCGGAACATCCCGGCCAGGCCGTTTCTCCTGCCCGGCATCCGCGTCGCCCAAAAGCAGATCGTGGCCATGCTGGAGGACGCCGGAAAACAGGCCCTGGAGGGCAAGGCCCAGGGCGTGGCCAAGGCGCTGGACGCCGCAGGCAAGGTGGCCACGAACTCTGTCCGTGCCCAGTTCGTGGAAAACGACTGGCCGGAGCTGGCCGAGGGCACGCTGAAGAAACGGCCCAAGGCCCAGCGCGACGAGAGCGGCAAGATCATCCGGCGCGGCAAGAGCCGGGAGGAGAAGGGCCGCACCAACCCGCTCCTCGACACCAATCAGTTGAGAGATTCAATTACCTACGTGGTGGAGAAGAGATAGATGCTCGACATCTTCAACGAAATTTTGAGCGACCCCGACCTGCCCGTGCAGGAGTTCACCGTTACCCGGCGCGCGGAGGTCATGGACGAGCATGGCCGGGCCGTGCACACCCCCACGGACATGCCGACCATCGGCGTGATCCTGCCCGCCACGGACAAGCAGCTGGAGCGCCTGGAAGACGGCGACCGCAGCTCCGAGGTCATAGCTGTTTACAGCGCCTTTGACCTGACCAACGGCTCCGAGGGCTACGCGCCCGACCTGGTGAGCTGGCGCGGCGACACCTACGAGGTGAAGCAGCTGCAAGACTTTGTCGAGAGCGCTGGCTTCTGTGTGGCCCTGGCGGGTTCCATCTCCATGCAGGGCCGGGAGCCGGGCGAATGACCAATACCTCCCGGACCGCAGGATACCTGACCCCGACCAATACCCCAACGGGACGCGAGCAGCTAGAAAACGCGCTGCAGGCCATGGTGGCGGGCATCACCGGGCTTGCGGGCCAGCTGGTGCGCCCGCGCTGGCAGGACGAACCGCCCCGCAGGCCCGAGCGCGGGGTGAGCTGGTGCGCCATCGGCGTGCAGGAGTTTCTGGAGCACGCCACCTCCACCAGACACGAAAGTGAAGACGACGGGCGGAGCATCGTGACCACCACGCAAACCATGACCGTGCTGGCCACCTTTTACGGCCCCGAGTGCTGGGCGCGGATGATCCGCCTGCGCGACGGCCTGCTCATAGGCCAAAACCGCGACCAGGCCCGGGCAGCCGGGCTGATCTTGCAAGAGGTGGGAACACCGCGCAACGCACCGGAGCAGGTCAACGGCGTATGGGAACACCGCACGGACCTGCCCCTCGTCATGCAGTGGGAAACGCGCCAGGCGTATGGCGTGAACAATATTCTGGACGTCTCTGGCGAGAGCGCCATCCTCGCCTCCTCCGGCGGCGTCCGCACCATCAAGACCCAAGAGTAGGAGCTTGCTATGACCACCGGACTTTCCGTCAACCGTGTCGTCAACGTCGACGTCGTCATGTCTCCCACGGCCGCCCCGCGCCGCAATTTCGGCGTGCTGTGCATCGCCGGTGATTCGGACGTCATCGACGGCCAGGAGCGCATCCGCAGTTACACCACCATTGAGGGAGTGGCCTCCGACTTCGGGCTCGACGCCCCGGAATACGCGGCCGCGCTGCTGTATTTCTCGCAAAAACCCAAGCCCAAGCTGCTCAAGATCGGCCGCTGGATTCAGGCGGCGAGCGCGGCCATCCTGCGCGGCGGCGTTGCGGAAACCGACGTGCCCACCTGGGCGGCCGTGAGCGACGGCGCAATGAAGATCGAGGTGGACGGCGTGGAGGCCAGCCTCACGGCGCTCGACTTCTCGGAGGAAACCAACCTCAACGGCGTGGCCAGCGTCATCTCCGCTGCCCTGGCCGGGGCCGGGCAGTCCGGGGCCGTTTGCACCTGGGACGGCTCCCGTTTCGTCGTCACCACCGTGAGCACCGGGAGCGCGGCCTTCCTGGACCACGCCACCAGCCCGGCGACGGGCACGGACATTTCCGCCATGACCGGGCTGACCGCCGCCCTGGCCTACACCCCGATCCCGGGCTACGACGCCGAGACCCCGGCCGAGTGCACGGCGCAGCTTGCGGACAGCGCCAACGGTTGGTACGGGCTCATGTTTGCCGCTACCGCCGTCATCACCGACGACGAGCACCTTGAGGTGGCCGCCCTCATCGAGGCTGCTGCCAAGAGCCGCATCTGCGGTGTGACCGTTTCGGACGCGCGCATTCTCTCCTCCGCCTTCACCACGGACCTGCCCAGCAGGCTGGACGAGCTGGGCTACGACCGCACGTTCACCGTCTACAGCTCCGACAGCGGCGTGGCTGCCGCTTCCATGTTTGGCCGGGCCTTCACGGTCAACTTCTCCGGCTCCAAGACCACGCTGACGCTCAAGTTCAAGCAGCTGCCCGGCGTGGCCGCCGAGACGCTCAAGGAGAGCGAGGCTGCCGCTCTGGAGGCCAAGCACTGCAACGTGTTCGTGAACTACGACAACGACACGGCCATCCTGCAGGAAGGCGTCATGGCCAGCGGCGTGTTCTTCGACGAGGTGCACGGGCTCGACTGGCTGCAGAACGCGGTGCAGACCGGGGTGTACAACCTGCTGTACCAGTCCACCACCAAGGTCCCCCAGACGGAAGAGGGCGTGACGCGCATGCGCACGCGCATCTCCAAAATCATGACCAGCGCGGTGACCAACGGGCTCATCGCCCCCGGGGTCTGGAACGCAGACCCCTTCGGCGACCTGGAGGAGGGCCAGTACCTGGCCGACGGATACTACATCTACTCCCAGCCCATCGTGGACCAGGACCAGAGCGAGCGCGAGCAGCGCAAGGCCCCGCCCTGCCAGTGCGCCGTGAAACTGGCCGGGGCCATCCATTTCTCCGACATCATCATCAACGTCAACCGCTAGAGAGGTAGATCATGGGTAGCTACAGCTTTCTCGACGTGGACGTCGTCATCGACGGCCCCGGGGGCAACTTCTCCCTGAAGGGGGAAAACGCCGAGGAGGGCATTTCCATCGACCCCACGGGGGATCAGTCCACCATGACCGAGGGCGCGGACGGCGAGGTCATGCACTCCCTCGCAGCAGGCAGCGCCGTCACCGTCACCGTGCGGCTGATGAAAACCAGCACCATCAATGCGCAGCTCATGGAAATGTTCAAGTACCAGACCGCGAGCGCAGCACGGCACGGGCAGAACGTCATCACCGTGCGCGACTCCGCGCGCAGGGACAACGTCGTGGTCTCCAAGGCCGCGTTCAAAAAGATGCCGCCCAACGCCTGGTCCAAGCAGGGCAACATCATCGAATGGGTGTTCGACGGCGGCAGGACGGACCCGACCCTGGGCGCGGGCATCACCTTGGATGAGGTGTAACCATGGCCATTGCGGAAGTTGAAATCGGCGGTGTGTTTTACGGCATCGGCAGGCTTCCCGCCCGGAAGCAGTTTCACGTGGTGCGCCGCCTGGCCGGGGCGCTCTCCGGCCTGGGCGGGCTCTTGCCCAAGGACGGGGCCCTGCCCAAGCCCGAAGACCTGATGCAGCGCGGCGACCTGCTGGAAAAGCTGCTCAAGGCCCTCTCGGAGCTGGACGACGCCACCGTGGACTACGTGGTCGACGCCTGCCTGTCCGTCGTTTCGCGCAAGGACAGGAGCGGGGGCTGGGCCAAGGCCATGACCGATACCGGCGGTCTCATGTTCGAGGACATGGACATGCTGACCATGCTCACCCTGACGGCCCGCGTGATCCAGGGGAACCTCTCGGGTTTTTTCGACGCCCTGCCGCACGTTTTGCCCGGAGCGGCCCGGACGTAGCCTTCGAGGCCGTGCGCATGGCCACCGGGGAGGATTGGCTCCTGCGCCCCGTGCTGGCCGGGTGCTGCAGGTACGAGTCGCTCCTGGACGGCACGCTCACCCTCGAAGATGTGGCAGACCTGAACGAGGCCCTGGACGTACAGGACGAAAACCAGCTCCGATACTACAAGGCAAAGGAACGCGAACGTGGCAGCTGAAGTTTTGCAAGACTTCCTGGCCCTGCTGGGGTTCAAGGTGGACGAGGCCGGGGCCGAGAAATTCGGCTCCGCCCTGGCCACCAATGCCACCCGTGTGGCCGCGTTCGGCGCGGCCGTGCAGGCCATGGCCATCGGGGCCTACGCCGCCATCTACAAGGTGGCGGAGTCGCGTTCCGAGCTGCTCACCCTGGCGGACGCCATAGGGGTCCCCGTGCAACGGCTGGAGGAGCTGTCCTACATCGCCGAACAGACCGGGGCCAGCCAGGACGCGCTCAAGTCGTCCCTCCAGGGCGTGACGGACGCCCTGGGCGGGGTGACCATCGGCCAGGGCGGCATCGAAACCTTCCACCGCCTCGGCATAGCCACCCGCGACGCCAACGGCCGCCTGCGCGACTCGGCGGACGTGCTCCTCGATGTCGGCAAAAAGCTCGAAGGCATGGACCCGGCCAAGGCGACCATGTTCATGGGGCAACTCGGGATAGACCGCTCCCTGCTGCGCATGCTCACGAGCGACGTTTCCGGCATGCGCCAGGCCTACACCGAGATGTACGAGGCGGTCGGCGTGGACGCCCAGCAGGCGGCGGAGGACAGCCGCGCGTTCGTGAACGAGATCAAGAGCCTCAAGACCATGACCAAGATGGTGGCCGAGGGGGTGGCGGCCATATTCGTGGGCCGGATGGGTGCGGACGTGGCAAGGCTGCGCAAGCTCATCCAGGAAAACGTGGGCAAGATCATCCCCGTGCTCAAGACGATCATCGACGTGGTCCTGCGGATTGGCAAGGTGTTCTTCGGGCTCACGGCCAGGCTCATGAGCTGGGTGGGCATGATCGTCGGCTGGTTCGGCAAGCTGGACGAGGGCACACAGCAGCTCATTTTAGGGGTACTTGGCTTCGCGGCCGCGTGGAAATTTCTCAACCTCGGCTTCGTCGCCACGCCGCTCGGGGCCATCATCACCGGCCTCATCGCCCTGCTCGCGCTCATCGATGACTTCATGGTCTGGAAGCAGGGCGGCAAGAGCCTTATTGATTGGGGCCCCTGGGCAGACGACATCGACGCCGTGGTGGACGCCCTGGGCGTGCTGCTCGGGGCGCTCGGGCAACTCTGGGGCAAGGTCAAAGGCCCGCTCATCGACACCGTCATTGCTTGGGGCGGGCACTTCTTGGCCATGGTTTCAGCCATTGCCCGAGCCGTCTCGGCGCTTGTCGCCGTGATTGTAAAGCTTTTTCAGGGAGACCTCTCCGGGGCCTTCGACGCGGTGTTGGAACTGGTGGACGCGCTGTGGCATGCCGTCTCCGAAGCCATACGCCAAGTGTTCGACCTTGTTGGCGGCGTGGGTAATGTGGTCGGTGGTGCGTTTGACTGGATTGCCTCCGGCTTCGGTCTTGGTGGTGGGGACGGGGAAGAGAGGCAAGGCCCCGTTCTCGGCGCTCCGCCCGCCATGGCCGTGGCCGTGGCTGGTGGCGGCGGAGACACCAACGTCACTGCAGAAACCGTTATCCACATCGACGGTGCGAAGAGCCCGCAGGAGACGGCCAACGCTGTTGCCGGGGCCCAGGGGCGCGTCAACTCCGACCTGGTGCGCCACGCCAAGGGAGCGGCCCGCTGATGGCGACCGTCATGTCCGAAGCCACCCAGGGCGTCTACATCCGCCCATCGCGCTCCATCGGCGGCATCACCATGGACGTGACCGTCGAGGAGACGCACGTGGACGAGCTGGTGCTGACCGAGCACCCGGTGGAACAGGGAGCCTCCATATCCGACCACGCATACTGCCAGCCCAAGAAAGTGACGATCCGCGCCGGTGCTTCCGACTCGGGCGGTGACACTCCCGCCGAGGGGCGGTGCGTCGAAATCTACCTCCAGCTGCTGGAGCTGCAGGGGACCCGGGAGCCCTTCGAACTGGTCACGGGCAAGCGCAGCTACCCGAGCATGCAGATCACGTCCATCACCGAGACGACGGATAAGGATTCCGGTTCCGTGATCCTGGTCACCGCCGAGCTGCAGGAGGTCATCATGGCCACGGTGCAAGTCGTGGCCATCCCCCGCTCGCGGCAGCGCAACGGCCACAAGACGGGCGGCGTGGACCAGCGCGGCCAGGTGCAGGCCGAAAAACGGGAAGACGTGCCCGAGTCGGCGCTTTTCGCCGGGCTGGGGGGCTAAATGAGCGCGTACCGCATACCTCTCACCTCGGTTCCGCAGTCGCTGTCCCTTTCCCTCGCGGGCGTCGAGTATCAGCTCACCGTGCGCTGGGCCGACGCGGCCGAGTCCGGCTGGTGGCTCGACATCGACCTGCCGGACAACGGCGGGGCCGTGATCCACGGCATCCCCCTTGTCACCGGAGTCAACCTGCTCGCCCCCTACGCCTATCTCGGCATCGGCGGCGGGCTCGTCGTGTGGGCGGACGACACGGACCTCCCTCCGGGGCAGGACACCCTGGGCAACGGCGTGGACCTCTATTTTGTGGTGGGGGACGAATGAGCAACGACCGTCTCTATCTTCGCAGATGCAGCCTGATCGTGGGCAGCGGCGGCCAGGGCCTGGAGCTGGCCGGGCTGCGCGTGGTTTTCAAAACGCACCATGCCGACTTCGAGACGCCCAACCACGCGGACATCCGCATTTACAACCTCGCGGGCGACACGGCCAGGCGTATCGACAAGGAGTTCACCAAGGTGGTGCTCCAGGGCGGCTACGAGGGCAACTTCGGACTGCTCTTCGGGGGCAACATCCGCCAGGTGCGCAGAGGCCGGGAGAACGGCACGGACACCTACGTCGACATCCTGGCCAGCGACGGCGACCGTGCCTACAACTACGCCGTCGTAAACCAGACCCTGGCCGCCGGGGCCACCGCCATGGACCAGGCACGTGCAGCCCAGGCCGCCCTCGACGGTGAAGGCGTGGAGCCCGGATACGTGCCCGACTTGAGCGCTCCGGCCCTGCCGCGCGGAAAGGTCATGTACGGCATGGCCCGCAAGGCCATGCGAGACGCGGCGGAGGCCACGGACACCACCTGGTCGATACAGAATGGCCGGGCGCAGATGGTTCCCCGGCAGGGCTACCTGCCGGGCGAGGCCGTGCTGCTCACCTCGGCCAGCGGGCTCATAGGCCAGCCCGAGCAGACCAACGAGGGCATCATGGTCCGTGCGCTCATCAACCCGCGCTTCCGCGTAGGCGGGCGCATCAAGCTGGATAACGCCTCCATCCTCGAATACCGCACGGACATCAAGGTCGGCGCTTTCAACAAGGCCCCTCGGCTGGACGAGGACGGGCTCTACCGCATTCTCGCCGTGGACTTCACCGGCGACACCAGGGGCAACGATTGGTACGCGGACCTCACCTGTGTCGGCATCGACGACTCCGCCCCAATCGGCTCGAAAATCACGGACAGCGGAGGCCGCTGATGGACAGGCGAGAACGCTTTGAGGACCCGGTAGAGGCCACGCGCGCGGCCATGGACGGCCGCCTGGCCGAGGTGTGGACCGCGCTGCCGGGCATCGTGCAGGACTATGACGCACAGGCACAGACCGTTTCCGTGCAGCCCACCATCAAAGGGCGCATCACCAGGCCGGACGGGTCCATCGTTTCCGTGGCGCTGCCGCTGTTGGTGGACGTGCCGGTGCAGTTTCCGAACGGCGGCGGCTTCTCGCTCACGTTCCCCATCAAGCCCGGCGACGAAGCCCTTGTGGCCTTCGCCTCCCGGTGCATCGACGGCTGGTGGCAGTCCGGCGGGGTGCAGGACCCCCTGGAGCCACGCATGCACGACCTCTCGGACGGCTTCGCTTTTGTCGGCCCTCGCTCCCGGGCGCGGGCGCTTTCTGGGGTGAGCACCGAGCACGTGCAGCTCCGAACGGACGACGGGGCCACCTACATCGAAATCCAGCCCGGCGGCCGGGTGCGCATCGACTGCGAGCACCTCGAAGAGCACGCCCGCACCTCCCGCAGCTGGGACGTGGACGGCTACGGCCAGCGCATCACCAGCCTGGGCGGCGGGGCCTATCACGTCCACACCTGGCAGGAGGGCGCGGTCATCACCACCGAGTCGGAGGCCATCAACCCGCCGGAAGGCCCGTCTGAAGGAGGCGAATGATGCGCTACCGCAAGTGGACGGACGGCGGCACGGACGTGAGCTTTGGCCACGGCAAGGCGGACTACTGGCAGGACGACCCTCGCGGGGTCGCGCAGGCCGTGGTTTCCCGCCTGCGCCTCCTGCGCGAGGAATGGTTTCTCGACCTCCAGGAGGGCACGCCCTACGTCGGCGGGGTCTGGGGCAAGCACACCATGAAGACCTACGACAACGTGATCCGCGCGCGCATCCTCGGAACGGAGGGCGTGACAGCAATCACCGCGTACGAATCCATCTACGACGGCGACACCCGGCGCGTGACCATCTCGGCAGACATCGACACGGCATACGGACAGGCCAGCATTCAGGAGGTGTTGTAATGGCGGTACGGGCGACACTGGACGAAAACGGCCTGACCATCCCGACCTATGCGGAGATACTGGCCGACAAGGTGGCCACGCACCGCTCCATATTCGGTGCGGACGTGTACCTGGAAGCGGACAGCCAGGAAGGCCAGATGCTCGCGGCGGACGCGCTGGCGCTGTACGACGTTTATTTGCTCGCGCTGTCCATCTACAACGCCTTCAGTCCGGCTACGGCACAGAAAACGGGGCTCTCCTCCGTGGTCAAGGTCAACGGCATCGCCCGCAAGGTGGCCACATTTTCCACCGTGGACGTGACGCTCACCGGCACGGCCGGGACGGTCGTGACCTCGGGCGCTGTGGAGGACGTGGCCGGGCAGAAATGGGACCTGCCCGCCAGCGTGGTCATCCCCTCCGGCGGCGAGGTCACCGTCACCGCCACGGCGAGGGAAAGCGGGGCCGTTCAGGCGGCCGCCGGAGAGGTGGCCACCATCGCCACCCCGACACGCGGCTGGCAGTCCGTGAGCAACCCGCAGGCGGCCACACCCGGCGCGGACGTGGAGCAAGACTCGGCCCTGCGCCAGCGCCAGCAGGTTTCCACGGCCCTGCCCTCGCAAACCGTGCTCGATGGCATCAACGGCGCGGTGGCCAACATCACCGGCGTCACCCTGCACAAGGTGTATGAGAACGATTCCCAGGCGGTTGACTCCAACGGCCAGCCCGGCAACTCTATCGCGGTGGTGGTCAACGGAGGAGACTCCGCCGCCATCGCCCAGGCCATAGCGCTCAAGAAGGCCCCGGGTGTGGCCACTGTGGGCACGACCTCGGTGGAGGTGCAGGACAAATACGGCATGCCCGGCGTGATCCGGTTTTACCGCAGCACCGACGTGGCAGTGCGGGCAGCCGTCGTCATCAAGCCCAGGGCGGGCTACGTGTCGTCCACCGGGGCGCAGATCATCACGAACCTCGTGGGCTATCTCGACGCTCTGGCCATCGGCGAGGACGTGCTCCTCTCGAAGCTCTACACGCCCATCAACGCTGCCGAACCGAACAGCGCCAAGCGCACCTTCGACGTCGTTTCGCTGACCATCGCCCGGGACGCGGACGACCTGGCCACGGCCAACCTGGCCATGAGCTATGTGGAGCGGGCAACGGCCACGAGCGAAA
The DNA here is from genome assembly GCA_050253205.1 of Desulfovibrionaceae bacterium. Classification (GTDB taxonomy): domain Bacteria; phylum Desulfobacterota; class Desulfovibrionia; order Desulfovibrionales; family Desulfovibrionaceae; genus JAHJKV01. The sequence continues at coordinate 1,224 of JBFWJM010000013.1, read as the reverse complement.
CCATCACCGTGACCCTGGACGAGGGGTAAAAGATGCCAACGCTCGACGATTATCTTTCCATCATCACCTCGCTCTACCGCGACCAGCCGAAGTTCATCGCGCTCTGCACCGCCCGCCTGGAGCCTTACGCGGAACTGCAGACCATGCTGGAGGCACTGCGCCTCGCCTTCGACCTGGACGAAGCGGTCGGTGTGCAGCTCGACGCGGTAGGCTTGCGCGTAGGCCGTTCGCGCTACCTCGAAATCCCGCTTAAGGGTGTCTACTTTTCCTGGGGGGAAGACGGCGTCGGCTGGAACGAGGGAACCTGGCTCGGCCCTTACGACCCGGAAACTGGTCTCACCAGGCTGCCGGACGACGCCTACCGCACCCTGCTGCGCGCCAAGATCGCGGCGAACAGCTGGGACGGAACCGTGCCGAGCGCCTATGAAATATGGGAAGCGCTCTTCGCGGCCGTGGGCATGTTCGTCGTGATCCAGGACAATCAGGACATGACCCTGACCGTCGGCGTCACCGGAACCTACCCGGACGCAGTGACCAAGGCTCTGCTCGCGGGCGGGTACATCCCGCTCAAGCCTGCGGGCGTGGCCATCGACCGCTACGCCATTGCCCCCCAGGGCGGCCCGCTCTTCGTCTGGGGGGCGGACTCTGAACAACTCTCGGGTTGGGGCTCCGGCTCCTGGCCCGAAAACATCACCCCATAGGAGAGCAACATGCCCACCAATGAGATTTTGCAATTTGGAACCGGCGGCACGGTGGAGGACGGCGACGTTCTGGAACTGGCCGCTTACGAGAGCCTGGCGGACCGCACCAATGGCCATCAGCCCGGCATCGCCAACCGCGCCCTGGCCAACATGGTCGCCAGGCAGACGGCGCACATGGCCGCCGGGCTCGCGCAGTTCATCGCCAATCGGCACGCGCCCGGCGTGGTGGATGATGGCGACCTGGACAAGGTGGAGGCCGGGCTGCTCGCGGCCATCGCGGCCATGATTGAGGCAGCGGCAGATAACACGGCCTACGCGTTGGAGGACCACATCCACGAGACCGCAGACGTGGTTGACCTGCTCTCCGATCCCCACGTCTGGACCGCCCAGCAGACGATCCCCTATTCGACCCTCGCCTACGCCGCAACCATGAACTGGAACGTGGCCGCCGCGCCCACGGCCGTGGTCACCCTGGAGGGCAATCCGGCCTGGGCCGCGCCTACGAACCTGGCCGACGGCGGGA
>JBFWJM010000012.1:0-23897 GCA_050253205.1 Desulfovibrionaceae bacterium | reverse complement strand
CACGGCCAGGGGCACTTCGCAGATGTTGTCGAGGATCTTGTGGTCGATCATCGGCGGCTTGCGGTGGATGCCCAGGATGGCGATGTCGGAGCAGTGCACCGCGCCGCACATGTTCAGGCAGCAGGCCATGGAGATGCGCACCGGAGCGGGCAGGCGCATGCTCTGGAACTCCTCGAACACCGCGTCCATGGTGGACTTGACGGTGCCGGAGGCGTCGGTGGCGGGGGTGTGGCAGTGGACCCAGCCCTGGGTGTGGACGATGTTGGTCACGCCCGCACCGGTGCCGCCGACGGGGAACTTGCAGGAGCCACCGGGGAACTTCAGGGAGTTCAGGTAGCTCTTGAGTTCCATGGCGGCCTCTTTGGTGTCGACCATGAACTCGATGTTGTTGCGGGTGGTGAAGCGGAGCTTGCCGCCGCAGTACTTGTCGGCGATGTCGCAGATCTCGCGGATGTGCGTGACGGTCATGAGGCGGGCGGCGCCGCAACGGACGGTGTAGACTTCATCGCCGGACTCGGCCTTGTGCATGAGCACGCCGGGCTCCAGGATTTCGTGGTACAGCCATTTGCCGAAGTTCTTCTTGATGACCTCGGGCAGGAACTGCTCGAAGTGCTTGGGACCGATGTCCGTGATACGGTTTTCCATCGGTTTTTGGGGATTATATCCGGAAGAGATAAAAGCCATTGTAGTGCCTCCCTTGAGTTACATCTGGTGACGCTTTCTGTAGTCGGCGATATCGCGATCCCAGCCGCCCGTGACATCTTCGGCCTTCCAGAAGATGTAGGGGTTGCTGCGGGGCTCCTGAACCTGACGAGGATCGAAGGGCACGCCTGCGGCCTTGATGATGGCCTGGAAGCCCATGCGTTTCATGGTCTCGCCGAGACGCTCGCGGTTCTTGCCCTCTTCCATCCAGAGGTCCCAGATGCCTTCGACGATGTCCTTGATCTCGCGGTAGTCGTTGGCTTCGTCAACGGGAACGTAGGGGATGAGCAGGGAACCCATCTGGGCGCCATCGAGGATCGGGGCCTTGGCGCCGACGAAGATGGAGGCGCCGGTGTCCGTGCCGATGCGCAGGGCGCGCGGCATGGTGTTGATGCAGTGCATGCAGCGGACGCACTCGCGGTTGTCGATGGCGAGCTTGCCGCCCTCGTAGCTCATGCAGCCGGAGGGGCAGAGGTCCACGACCTCGGCCTGGATGTCGAACTTGCCCCAGTCGCGGCCCGAGTGGGCACCGGCGTTGGGGGCGATCTCACCGCCGACGTAGGCGGCCACGGCGGCCTGGTCGACACGGATGTCGTCCTTCCAGGTGCCCATGACGGAGAAGTCGGAGCGGGCGATGGAAGCCACGCAGCCGTTGGGGCAGCCGTCGAACTTGAACTTGAACTTGTACGGGAAGGCCGGGCGGTGCAGCTCGTCCTGGTACTCGTTGGTCATGTTGTGGCACAGGGCCTGGGTGTCGTAGCAGGCGTACTCGCAGCGGGACTTGCCGAGGCAGGTGGCCGGGGTGCGCAGGTTGGAGCCGGAGCCGCCCAGGTCGGTGTCCAGGTTGTGGGTCAGTTCGTAGAAGATCTCTTCGAGCTGCGGGGTGGAGGTGCCGATGAACACGATGTCGCCGGTGGCGCCGTGCATGTTCGTCAGACCGGAACCGCGGAACTCCCACAGGTCACAGAGGCTGCGGAGGAACTCGGTGCTGTAGTACTTGCCGGAGGGCTGGTTCACGCGAACGGTGTGGAAGTGGGCCACGCCGGGGAACTGCTCGGGCTGGTCGCAGTAGCGGCCGATGACGCCGCCGCCGTAGCCGAAGACGCCGACGATACCGCCGTGCTTCCAGTGCGTCTCGCCGTCCTTGTAGGACAGTTCGAGCACGCCGAGCAGGTCGTCCGGGCAGTCTGCGGGAATCTGGAACTCGACGCCCTTCTCGTTCTTTGCCCTGCTGTCACATTCCTGCTTGATGTCGGACACGAAGCTGGGCCAAGACCCGCTCTCCAACTGGTCCAACAGTGGGGTTTTGTGTTTCGCCATTCCCTTAACCTCCATAGATTTGATTAAGTAGTTTCCATCGACCAATCATCCGAAAATAGGCGGAAAGACAGCCGTCTTTCCAGCCGTTCGGATTCTATTCCAGCAAAAGACCGGAACGATCTTAATGCCTTCCCGCGCGGCTTCGCGAAACCGCCCGGAAATTTGTTCTTTAAGGTACAATCTCGCCCCACTCTTAAGAACAAGCCAGCTTATTTGTCAACCCAAAAAAGGTTTGAATCGATTGGGCATAGGCCCCAGAAAGGGCCCCTTGCGTTTGCCCGCTCTCCGGGGTATCCCAGGCCGCGAGCGAGACCCGGCCCCGAGCCATGCAAGGAGACCAGAAGGACCATGCCCCCCCTTGAGGACACCTGCTGCACCCGCTGCGGCACCTGCTGCAAGAACGGAGGGCCAGCCCTGCACGCCGAGGACGCCGCGCGCCTCGGCCGCAGCGGGCTCGACCTCGTCCACTTGCAGACCCTGCGCCGGGGGGAGATGGTCACCGACAATCCCAGCGGCGAGGTCCGCGCGCTCGAATGCGAGGTCGTGCGCGTGCGGCCCGCGCCCGGCTCCGCCGCCTGCTACTTCTATGTACCGGACCAGCGCGGCTGCGCCATCTACGCCGACCGCCCGGCCGAGTGCCGCGCGCTCCTGTGCAAGGACACCGCCGCCCTGGAGGCCATGTACGCCGAGAACCGTCTCTCGCGGCGGGCGCTGCTCCCCGAGGGCCACGCCCTGCTCCAGCTCCTCGACGAGCACGACCGCAAGGCGGACCCCGCCGAGCTCGGCAGGCTGGCCCGGGAAGTCGTTCACGGCAAGGACGAGGACGCGCGCCGCGAGGCCGTCCGGGGCATCGCCGCCATGCTCGCCTACGACGAGGACGTGCGCGCCCTGACGCTGGAGCGCGCCGGGCTCCCGGCCGAGGCGCTCGACTTCCTCTTCGGCCGCCCATTGGCGGACGCGCTCCTCGGCTTCGGGCTGCGGGCCCGGGGCCGCGACGCCGCCTTCCGCCTGACCAGGATTCCCACGTGAGGTAAGCCATGAAGGACGAACACGGACTCTACTACCTGCCCACCATGCAGGACCGGAACGTGCGCATGTACGTTCGCCGTGCCGGAGCGGACGTCGAGTTCCGGCTGTTCAACGCCGAGTATCCCGAGGTCTGGGAGCGGCACCGCTGGATGCCCTACGGGGCCGTGAAAAAGGCTGCGGAGATGTACCGCTCCCTCAAGGGAGGCGACCGCAACCCCATGGCCCTGTACGACCTGGACGTGGCCCAGCGGCTGCTGGAAGAGGACGGGCAATAGGCCCACAGGGCGAAAAAAACGCCCTCCCCCTGCGCCAGGGCGAAAAAAACGCCCAAATTCCCGACCTTCTCAGTGCGGAAATCGCTTAACCCTCTGAAAAGACAATGCCTCTAATGAAGGCATGATTCTTGTAATCTTCTGTTTCGGATCGCCTGCACCGCAACCACCGAACAGGAGTGTCACCGTGCAGAACTACGAACTGACCAGAATCATCCAGCAGTCCATCCTGGAAGGCCGCAAGCCCGCCAAGGCCGTTTCCGAAGAGATCGGCAAGCCGTATTCCACCATGCTGCGAGAAGCCAACCCCTACGACACCTCGGCCAAGGTGGGCGTGGAGACCCTGCTCGACATCATGCGCGCCACCGGAGACGTTTCCCCGTTGCGGCACATGGCCCGGCTGTTGGGGTACGAGCTCGTGCCCGCCAAGAAGACCGCCCGCGAGGGCTACGCCGCGCGCCCCGAGGCCGCGCTCTAGCCCGGAGCCCTCACTCCCGGCCCGCATCGGGACGCCCGCCCAGGGCATCCCGTCGGCGGTCTGCCCCGGTATTCGCCCGGGGTCTATCGTCCGTAGCGCCGCCCGTAGTGCCGCCCGTAGTGCCGCCCATGTCGCGCGAAGCGTCGTCCAGGTTGCCCCGGATGAGCACCTCGCCCGTGGCCGGGTCGCGCCAGGCACCCACGCCCTGGGCAGGCGGCACCAGGGGCACCAGCACCGACGAGGACGCGGCGGCCTGTGCCGCCCATGGACCGGAGGACAGCCCCCGGGCTGACGCCTGCCCGGGCAGGACCGCCAAGGCCAGCGCGAGCAGCGCCAGGCCCGCACACAGCGCGGCCCCCTCCCGGCCTTGGCGGCCGGAAGCGCCGCGAGGGCGCGGGCTTCTCTGTGTGGGTTGCGTGGTCATCCGGGGCATATGGCGGCTCCTGGGGGCTGGTCTCGTCTTGAGATTGCAAGCCGAGTGCCACAAGACAACACATCGCAATCCCAACCAATACTGGCAAACCCGCCCCTGCGGCACCATTGCGGGCGCGCAGTTTTTGCACACGCGCGCAACCACCCTTGACCACGACGCGCGGACGCGGCTAGGAAGGGAGCTCCGGGCGCGGCGGCAGGCCGCCCCCGCAACCATGGGAGCCGAAATGCACTACCGCACCGAATACGACGTGGCCCTCCGGGCCGTGGCCAAGGCCGCGCGGCTGACCCGCAGCCTCCAGGCCGAGCTGGCCGGGCAGGCCATGGAGAAGAACGACCGCAGCCCCGTGACCCTGGCGGACTACGCCTCGCAGATGCTCGTCTGCCGGGAGCTGGCCATGGCCTTCCCCCAGGATGGGATCATCGCCGAGGAGCACTCGGCGGACCTGCTGGAGGGCCGGGCCCCGGGCATGGCCGAGCGGCTCGTGGAGCTGGCCCGGGGGGAGGCGGACCCCGACGCGGACCTGGAGCGGGTGTTCTCCTGGATCGACCACGGCGCGGGCAGCGACGCGCCCCGGCAGTGGGTGCTCGACCCCATTGACGGCACCAAGGGCTTCCTGCGCGGAGGGCAGTTCGCCGTGGCCCTCGGGCTCCTGGTCGGCGGCCAGGTGGTGCTCGGGGTGCTCGGCTGCCCGAACCTGCCCCACGACGAACGACACACCGGATGCCTCCAGGGCGCGCTGCGCTCCATGGGCGCGAAGCAGTAGGCCCTGGACGATCCGGACGTGTTCCGCGAGATCCGGGTTTCGAACGTGGCGTCCGGGGCCGGGCTCGCCTTTGTGGAGAGCGTGGAATCCGGCCACTCGGACCACTCCACCCAGGGGCGGCTCAAGGAGCTCCTGGGAGCGGGCGGGGCCGAGCCCGTGCGCATCGACTCCCAGGCCAAGTACGCGGTGGTGGCCCGGGGCGAGGCCGCAGCCTACCTGCGGCTGCAATCGCCCAAGACGCCCGACTACCGCGCCAAGGCATGGGACCATGCGGCGGGCATGCTCGTGCTCCAGGAGGCGGGCGGGCGCGTCACGGACCAGTTCGGCGCGGAGCTCGACTTCGGCCACGGCGCGCTGCTCACGAAGAACACGGGCGTGGTGGCCACCAACGGGGCCTGCCACGATGCGGTGATCAACGCCCTGCGTGAACTTTCCTGACCCGGCCCCCCGGCCGTCCTTGACCGCCGATTCCCGGCCCGGTAGGTTCCGAACGTGGGCCCGCCGGGCCCGTCGCCCCAACCCTGCGAGGTCGCCATGCTCTCCCCAGTGAAGATTCTGCCCATCCTGCTCTGTCTTGCCGCGCTGCTGCTCCCCGGCTGCTCCTCCGGCGGCCCCGGCCCGGGCGAGGTGGCCAAGGCCGCCTTCGAGGCCACGGTCAGCGCGGACATGAACACCGCCAAGCCGCTCTACTGCCCGGCCATGCAGGACATCTTCCCCAGCCAGGAGGAGATGGACGCCCTGCGCAAGGAGATCGGCATCGACTTCAGCTTCGACTTCTCGGACCTGACCTACACCGTGCTGGAGGAGGAAGGCGACCGGGCCGTGGTGGGGGTCAAGGGAACGCTCAAGGTCACCGCCGATGGCCAGACCGAGACCGTGGAATACAACGAGCGGATCCATCTCGTGCGGCTGGAGGGTGATTGGCTCGTCTGCGAGAAGTAGGCCGCGCCATTCCATGCAAAAAATAAGCGCCAGGAACGGCCTATGTCGTTCCGGGCGCTTTCACGTTCGCTTCCGATCGTCAGATGCGCTCGCGGAGCCAGGCCAGGGTTCTGGCGAGCCCGGCGTCCAGCCCCGTTTTGGCCACAAAGCCCGTGGCCGCGTGGAATGCGCCGCAGGAGGCATAGGAGTGGCGGATGTCTCCCGGTCGGCACGGGCGGAACACGCAACCCGCCTCGCTGCCCGTGATGGCGTTGATGCGCCCGGCCAGTTCGCCGATGGTGGTGGGCCTGCCCGTGGCCACGTTGAAGATGCCGGTCATGACACCCTCTCCATCCAGCCCGGCGGCCAGGAGGTAGGCGCGGATGCAGTCGTCGATGTAGATGAAGTCCCTGCTCTGGCCGCCGTCGCCGTTGATGGCCAGCGCCTCGCCGCGCAGGGCGCGCAGCCCGAACAGGGAGATGACCCCGGAGTACGGGCTGGCGGGGTTTTGCAGCGGGCCGTAGATGTTGAAGCAGCGCAGGCTGCTCCCCCAGCCGGACGACTCGATGAGCCGTGATGCCAGGAACTTTGCCCGTCCGTAGGGGCTGAGCTGCCGGGTGGCGTCGTCGGCGTCGTGCTCCTCCAGGGGCGGGGCGGCCTCGCCATACTCGGCGGCGGAGCCCGCGTGCACGAAGGCCAGGCAGCCGAGCCTGCGCGCCTGTTCGTGCAGGGAGCGCGTGGCCTCGACGACCACCTCGTACACCTCTTCCCCATGGGTCATGGAGTAGTTCACGTCGGAAATGGCCGCCAGGTGGAAGACGTGCGAAATCGCCCCATGCTCGCGCGACAGCCGCTCCAGAAGGTCCGGTTCGCGGATGTCCGATTCCTGGAAGGCGAAGCTCCCCGCACGCTCCAGTTCGGCAAGGCCCGCACCGTCGCTACAGAAGAAATTGTCCACACCGAGCACCCGCAGCCCCCGCCGCAGCAAGGCCAGGCAGAGGTGCGTGCCCACGAATCCGGCGCACCCTGTGACCAGTACGTTGCCGACCGTCCTGTCCATCGTCACTCGCCGGACCCCGCCGGGTGCACCCGGTACACGCGCACGAAGGGCAGGTCGTCATGCACCAGCTCGAAATGGTTGGATATCCAGCTCGCCTCCGGCCGGGCCACAAGCAACTGGACGATGGCCGAGTTGTAAACCAGGTCGTCCACGAGATAGGCCTGCTTGAGGGCGTCGTTCATAATCAGGTGCGGCCCGATGGAGCCGATGAAGTCCTGGTGCTTGTAGCTGCCGCCGTCGAGCAGGTCCACGGAACTGATGGGCACGACCTTGTTTTCTGACAGGATGACCGCGCCGCGAGGGTCCACCCGGAAACGCGTGAGCGGTTGGGAGTTGCCGTAGACGCCCTCGCCCGCCTCCAGGTCCCAGGTGCCGTAGAAGGTGACCCAGCGCATGATGCGCAGGATCTCCCAAGGCACGACCACGTATTGGTCGGGCAGGTTGGGATACTCGCGCTCGTTGAGCTTCATGTCCTCCAACAGGGCCTTGAGCCCGGCGGCGGGCATCTTCGCCCACTCGGCCGAGGGGTCGCCCCCGTGCGCGGCCGCGTACTTGATCACCTGGGCCGCCTGGCGGAAGGAGTCGGTGCTGAAGGCCAGGGCCGTGGGGTAGACCTCCGCGCCGGAGTGCTTGCCGCCGTCGGCGGGGGTCATGTGCCCGGCATAGTATTGCGTGGCGTAGCCGTAGTCCCACCAGGTCCAGACGAGGCTGTCCTTGCCCGCCTCCTCGCGCAGGGAGAGCAGGGCCTCGGCGTGGTGCCTGGTGAGCACCGGGGTGATCTGCAGGTCGCTGTACTCCCAGACCAGGGGCGAGAACAGCGCCAGGGCCACGAGGACCTGGGCTGCGGGCTCCATCCAGGCCCGGGAAAAGAAGCGCCCGGCCAGCCAGTGCACGCCCCAGCACAGGGGCACGGCCAACCCCAGGGCCACTGCCGGACCGCCGAACATGGTGAAGCGGATGCCGAGCACGCCCCCGGCGAGGCCGAGCCCGAGAAACGGCAGCAGCAGCAGGGCCAAGGGGCGACGCCAGGCCACGAAACCGAAACCCAGGACCCCGAGCGCGGCAAGCCAGGGGGTCGGGCCCAGGCGGTCGAGCGTCTTGAGCCAGTCCACGCTCCTCGCCTCGACGATGGACTGCGTGACTCCCGGCCAGATGGGGCCGGACACCGCAGCCCGCCCGGCCGCGTCGGCCAGGCCCGCCGCGTCGTCGGGCTTCAGGTAGAAACCGAGCTGGCGCAGCAGGTCGCCGATGAACATGAATTGGTAGGTGCAAACCAGCATCACGAACAGGGGCACCAGCCCAAAGAGCATGGGATGTTCTTTCGCGTATCTGGTGCGGCCACCCGCCCAAGTGGCCAAGGCCAGCAGGCATGCAGCAGGCATGGCCGACCAGTTGGGAAGATATATCCACAACAGAGGAAGCCCGGGGATGGTGATCTTGAACCCATAGATACCTATGCCGCAGAAAGCCGCCATGCCGAAGACGGCTCCCAGTTGCAGGAGCTGCCAGCGCCTTTGCCTTTGGGCCAGGAAGAACCCCAGGCCCAGGCCGGGCCAGAAGATCAATCGGTTGATCTCGGTGATGTGCATGTGCCAGACGTTGCCCAGCCGGGCCACCAGCCCCAACCCCAGGGCCAGGGCAAAGAGCCACGGGCCCGGCTCCCACGGCAGGGCTTCATCCCCCTCTCCCTCACGACCGGCAGGAGCCGCGCACGCCTGGAGCAGGCAGGCGAAGCAGGCCAGGCCGAGCACTGGCAACGAGACCACCATGAGGTCCGTATCATAATAACCCAGGCGGGTTCGGTAGAAGAATCCGGGGAGACTCGCCCCGATGAGCCCTGCGGCGAGCCCTGCCCAGGCCCCGCCCAGTAGCCTGCCCCAGAGAACGCAGGCCACGCCGAGCACCCCGGACAACATTGCCGGGAGCCAGAAGGCGGCGACCCCTGGGCGCATGCCCGTCAGCGAGATGAAGGCCCGGGTGAACGGGCCCATGTCCGAAAATCCGGGCGCCTCGCGCACGCCGTCGGCCACGGCCAGCCAGAGGTAGGTGTCGTGGGTGGACATGATGGGCTCGCCAGCGACCTCCAGGCTCGGGTGGTCCCAGACGGGCAGGTCGACCATGCGCAGCCCGAAGGCCGCGACCCAGGCCAGCACGAAGCACGCGAGCAGCGGCTTCCAATCCGCCCGGGACAGCCGCCCCTCGGCGAGGCTCAAGGACAGTCGGTTTTTCCAGCTCAATCTCGATTCGCTCATGGCGGCCCCGTTTGCTAGCTTGAATTGCACGCCCTTTAGCACCCTTGCCCCTGGTTAGGCAACGGCGACGCCATGTCGAGATTTGGTTGCATATCGTTCAATTTTTTTGTACGTAAAGCCCATGCTCACCGAGTTGTTCACTTCCAAGACCCGCATCAAGCTCTTGATGAAACTCTTCCTCAACCCGGAAGTCTCCTGCTATCTGCGCGAATTGGCGGATGAATTCCACGCGTCCCCCAACGCCATCAAGACCGAGCTCGACAGCCTCTCCAAGGCGGGCTACCTGACAAAGCGGCAGAACGGGCGGTCCATCTTCTTCCGGGCCAACAGCAAGCACCCCTTCTTCCCGGAGATCAGTTCCATCGTGCGCAAGACGCTCGGCATAGACAGGCTCATCGACGAGGTCATGGCCGAACTGGGCGAGGTGCACGAGGTCTACATCCTCGACGACTACGCCCTGGGCAAGGACACGGGGCTCATCGACCTGCTCGTGGTGGGCGAAATCAACCGCGACAAGCTCGGCTCCCTGGCCACCATCACCGAGGCCAGGATCAAACGCAAAATCCGCATCCTCTCGCTGACGCCCGACGAGTTCGACGACTCGCGGGACATTTTTCTCAACCGCCCCCACTGGAAGGTGGTGTAGGCATGTTCCATCAGAACGAGATTCAAGGCGGTGCCCGCTGGTATGTGGCGCAGACCCGGCCGAGGGCGGAGGCCCGCGCGAGCGAGCACCTGCGCAACCAGGGGTACGAGGCGTGGCTTCCGGCGTATTGGAAAACCCGCCGCCACGCCCGCCGAGTGGACACTGTGCGCGCTCCTCTGTTCCCGGGGTATGTTTTCGTCCGCCTCGACCTGCAGCATCAGGCCTGGACGCCGATTCAATCCACCTGGGGCGTCACCCGGATGCTCTGCCAGCAGGGCGCTCCGGCCCCCCTGCCGGATGGATTCGCCTCCGCGCTGCTCGATGCCGCAGACGACACAGGCTGCGTGGTGCTTCGGGAAGCGGAGCTCGCACGCGGGCAGCGGTTGCGCGTCACCGCTGGCGCATACCGGGAATACATCGGCACGCTTCTCGACCTCCCCGGCCGCGACCGCGTGGCCATATTGCTGCAGGCCTTCGGCCGGGAAGTAACCGCCACTCTGCCGAGAAAATTCGTCATCCCGGCATAGGCGACCACGCGCCATTTGGGCGCGAACCTTGGCGCGCTGTCGCGCCACCAGAAACGTGAACGTGTGGAGCCGCTTCACCCGAATGGCGGAAGCGTGGCCGAAGACAAAACAACCCCCGCATGACCACCACACAAGACCTCCTCAGCATCCGAAAGGGCATCCAAGACCTGTTCCGCCACCTTCCAAGCGCCATCATGGTCCGCTTCGGGGTGCAGATCGCCCTGATGACATTCGTCGTGATCTTTGAAACTGCGGCCCTAGCCATGGTAGCTATCTTTGCCACATCCATCACCAACCCGGACACCATCCTCCACTCCAGCCGCCTTGCCAAGGTTTGGGAGGTCTTCCCGCAACTGGCCGAAATGGACAGCACGCAGTTGCTGCTCGGAATAGGCGCCATGATGCTGGCAATGATCGTTTCAAAGAACGCCCTTCGCGCACTCTCCATCTTTCGCTACACCATGCTCATGGGGGAGATAGCGGCCTTTGTTGGCCACAAAATGATGTCAGGCATCTTGCGCATGCCCTACGCCTGGATTTCCGAGCGCAATCCCAGCGAGCTCTACACGACCATTCAATTCGCGGCGAACACAGGAAACTTCCTTAACAATATCTTCACCGCTTGCAGCGAGCTACTGCTGCTGGCCTTCATGCTGGCCTTGCTTGTGGCGGGTAGCCCGCCCTCCATTTTGGCCAGCATCGCGGTCGTGGTCTGCGCAGCAACCCTGCTCATCCACTGGATGCGCCACGCCCTGCACCATGTGGCCGAAAAGGGCATGCAGCACAAGCGCGCCTCCATGCGCGAAGCGCTCGTTGCCCTCAACGGCCTCAAGGACGTGCGCATCCATTCCAAGGAACAATTCTTCTGCGATCGTTTTTCACGGCATCTGAACGCCCAGCCCGGGTATCAGGCGCGCCAGGAGCTTTTTGCCAACCTGCCGGGCATGAGCCTTGAAATATTTGGTTTCGGCATGCTCTTCCTTTTAATGTACGCCATGTATTTCCTGCTCGACGCTTCGCCCATGCAAACCACAGGAATCCTGGCCATGTTCGCCGTGTTCGCCTGGCGGGGACTCCCGGCAGCAATACGGGTCGTCAACAGCTACAACAAATTCCACGGCGGCCTGCCGTATGTCCGGGCCTGCATCGAACTCCTCGACGAGATTGATGTGCACGGAACTCCTACGAAGGTGCCAGGTGACCCCGTAAATCTGAATAATGTGATTCATTTCGACCAGGTCCGATTCCGCTACTCGGAGGACGGTCCGGAGGTGCTCCAAGGAGTGAACTTTCGCCTTGCAAAAGGAGCCTCCCTGGGCATCATCGGCGAATCCGGCTCAGGCAAAAGCACCATCGCCGACATCCTCGTCGGCCTGCTCGAGCCCACGAACGGGGCGCTGCGGGTCGACGGACACCCGCTCCATGCGCGAGCTGGCTTGGTGGGCTGCATCCCGCAAACGCCGTATATCCTCGACGCGAGCATCGCCGAAAACATCGCCTTCGGCATTGCTCCCGAAGACATCGACCAGGAGTTGCTGGCCCAAGTTGGCTCTATGGCCGCAGTGGACGAGTTCGTGCGGACCCTTCCCGAGGGATACAACACCGTCATAGGCGAGCGAGGCGTTCGCCTTTCTGGCGGGCAACGCCAGCGCATCTGCATCGCCCGGGCGCTCTACCCCGGCCCCCGGGTACTGCTCTTCGACGAGGCCACGAGTTCCCTCGACTCGAAAAATGAGCGCCATATCCAGGAGACCATCCGCAATCTCAAGGGTCGCATCACCATGATCATCATTGCCCACCGCATGTCCACGGTCCGCGACTGCGACCACGCGGTCTGGATCCACGACGGTGTGGCCAGGGCCGAGGGTGCCCCGGACACGGTGCTGGAACAGTATGAAGCCTTCCTCCGCGAAGCGGACCGTGACGTCGGCAACAACGCCCCCCAGAGCAGGCAGGACCCATGCGTTCCCTCGTGATCGGCCCGCTCTGCGAACTTCTCCCCGGCAGCGGGGATCAGGAGCATGTGTTGCTGGGTCCTTGGTGCCTGTGTCGCAACGGCCACAGCCCGCTGGATTACCGAGGCCACTCGTGCCTACCCTCGCCATGGGGCACTCTGACCGCGCTGAAAGAGGCCAATCGTTACGTCCTCGATGTGACATCCCGACTGGTGGAATCCGTCGCCCGGTTGGCCAACGACCTTCATGGAGTGAATCATTCAACACGATTTTGGCAACTGGTGCTCAATGGCTGGCCCCAGGAATGGCTCAACCTGCTGCTGGACATCCACACCAGGCTTGAATCCACGTGCAGCATCGGCCCGCTTCATGCCCGCATCCTACCCCCCACTCCAATTGCCTTTGCCAACTATTCCCACTACGCCCGGCTGTTCACCAACCATCACGTCTGGGCCGTGGTCATCTCCGACCTGCTCCGGCACTCCAGGGCCTTCGACTGGATATCCATCAAGGAAACACTCCCCATGGAGCCGGGCCTTCTGGAGCGGGAGATGAAGACCGACTCTACGCCACAGGTCTCTCCAACGCTCCGGCCCTGGCTACGGCGACTGCATCGGCATCTCGCGGCCCGCACCCGCTGTTTCTTCGGTCACGTTTACGGCATCTTTCCTCAGCACGAGGTCTATCTTATGACCATGGCGGACCCCATGGCCCTTTTTCGCCGCCCGGTCCACAACAGCCGCATGCGCCCCGAAATATCCCTTCCTGAAGGTGCCACTCTGGACTTCGAGCCGAAAAACTCTTTTGAAGAGCTGATCCCCGCACTTTTCCCCCTCCATGTCCCACGAAAACTGTATCAATACGAGGAACACGCATTTCGCCAAAAGCGTATCGCCCTCGGCTACCACCACTACAGAGCATTCGACAACGAATACTACTACGCCCACATGTGCGAGCAGGGCGGCAAATGGATTTCAGTTCAGCACGGCTGTTCCTACGGCATGGACCGCTTCCCGGAGCCGAACTACGAATATGGGCTACTGGCCGACGAGTTCATCACCTGGGGATGGGGCTCCCCAGAAGACACTCCGCCCTGCCACCCCCTCCCCTCGCCCCACCTCACCTATCGGCGCACGGCCGCCCCCGGGGACGGCAGCGGCATCCTGTTCATGACCACCAAGCTCGACAGCACCTACACCCATCGCCTGGACAGGCGCGAATACCTCATTGAACACCTGCCCGAGGCACTGGGGAAACGAAAACTGTTTCTCCAGGAACTAGGTGATTCCCTGCGTAGAGAAGTGGTCTTTCGCCCTTACGCGTCCACTTCTCCTCAATATGACGAATTGACTCCCCTGAAGGACGCTTTCCCGGACCTGAAGATCGTGTCCAGCGCGGAGGAGGGGTTCATCCAGGCACTGGACCGATCGCGTCTGATCGTCTGCGACGCCCCCGGCACCGGATTGCTCATGGCCATGGCCATGGGGGTTCCTTGCATGGCCTACATCGACCCCGACCGATATGCCTTCACCGAAGCCTTTCGGCGGACTTTCGACAAACTCCTTGCCGTGGAGATAGTCCACACCGACCCATTGTCGGCGGCTCGTTGCATTCGACGCAACCACACCGCCATCGGAGAGTGGTGGAACGAACCAGAAAGGCAGCGCATCCTGGACGAATGCTGTATTCAGTGGGCACGTTCGGACCGCACATGGTACAAGCAGTGGCGGAACTTTTTGTGGCATCGGCTCAAGGCTCTCGACAAAGCCTCACACAGGGGTTAACGAATTTCGCGGCACAATCTTTCAAAGACACACTCCGCCATCCCCCCCAATTCCATTCAAGTCGAAGAGTGAAAAGCACCATGCCCAACGACCTTGTCATTGCACTCATCCTTGCCAGATCTGGGTCCAAATCCGTGCCCGACAAAAACATTCGACCTCTCGCGGGGCACCCAGTGCTGGCTTGGTCCATCGCTGCGGCACGCCTCTGCCCGTCCATAGACCGAGTTGTCGTCAGCACCGATTCGCCCCATTACGCGGAGATCGCCCGTGCCTACGGAGCAGAGGTGCCCTTCTTGCGGCCCGAAGCCCTCGCCGCCGACAACTCGCCGGACAGGGATGCCTTCCTCCACGCGCTGGCGTGGCTGCTGGATAACGAAGGGGAGGCCCCGGAATACTGGGTCCACCTGCGCCCCACAACCCCCCTGCGCGACCCGCAAGTAATGCACCTTGCCCTGGAAACGATACGCTCAACGCCTGACGCAACCTCCCTGCGTTCTGCCCACCCTGCGCCCGAGAGCCCCTGCAAATGGTTCCGCAGAAGCGAACAGGGCTTGTTCCAGGGGCTGCTCGACGGCCTCGACCCCGAGGAGGCGTCCAGCCGCCCCCGCCAGTCCTATGACCGCGCCTATATTCCAGACGGCTATATGGACGTGCTTCGACGCTCGCACTTCGGCTCCGCACCAACGCTTTATGGCAAGCATATGCTGGGCTTCGTCTCTCCGCCATGCACAGAGATCGACACCCTGGAAGAGCTCAATTACATAGAATACCAGGCAAAGCTACACGGCAGCCCGCTTCTCGACTGGCTCGGCGCCAACACTCCGGAGGCATGATGTCAGGATTCCGCTTCAATCTCACTCCGCGGGACGTTCCCAAGGTCAACACCAAGCATCGGACCATCCGAACCCAAATTCCGGTTCCGGAGAGCCTGACCGTTTTCGACAAGCTGGACCGTTACGAATCCACGGCCATGCACGGCCAGATGCCGGTGGTCTGGGACAGAGCCTCCGACTTCCAGGTCTTCGACGCCTGGGGCAACTGCTGGATCGACTTCACCAGCACCATCTTCGTCACCAATGCGGGGCACGCCAATCCCAGAATCCTCCGTGCCATGCGCCAGGTGGCGGACAAGCCGCTCCTGCACACATACACCTATGCAAGCCGCGAGCGGGCCGACTACCTGGAATACCTGATAGCGAACACGCCCAGGCAGTTCGAAAAGGCCTTCTTCCTTTCTGCGGGCACAGAGGCAACGGAATGCGCCCTCAAACTCATGCGCGAACGGGGTGCCCTGTGTGACACCCGCAAGAAGGGGGTGGTCTGCTTCGAGGGCAACTGGCACGGAAGAACTCTCGGCGCGCAGATGATGGGATGGAATCCGGCCCAGAAAGAATGGATAGGCTACCTGGATCCAGGAATCCATCACCTGGCCTTCCCCTACCCTTGGCGCCAGGAGGCCATGGAAGACCCGGCAGGATACTTCGAGCGCTCCATGGAAGCCTTGCTTCAGGAAAAAGAGCTCGACCCCGACCGAGATCTTTGCGGTTTCATGCTGGAGACCTTCCAGGGTTGGGGCGCGGTGTTCTATCCCCCGGCCTTTGTCCAGGCCGTGGAGCGGTTCGCCCGCGAGCACGGCATGCTTATGGCCTTTGACGAAATGCAGTCCGGATTCGGTCGCACTGGGAAGCTTTTCGGCTACCAGCACTACGGCGTGGAGCCGGACATCCTCTGCTGCGGCAAAGGCGCGGGTTCAGGGGTGCCGCTTTCCATCGTCCTGGCCAGCAGCGAGATCATGGACACCTTCCCCATAGGCTCCATGAGCTCCACCCATTCCGCCAACCCCCTGGTCTGTGCGGTAGGCAAAGCCAACCTGGAAGCACTGCTGGAGGATGGGCTTATAGAAAGCGGAGCCCGCCTTGGCGATCTTTTCCACCAAAAGCTCGACGCCCTGCACGGACGCTTCCCGGAGCAGATCGGCTGGATTCAGGGCAAGGGGCTGGTAGCGAGCGTTATTTTCACCACGCGCAAAGGTGCCGTTTTGCCGCACCTTTGCGACCGCATCTGCGAACTCGGGATGGAGCGCGGCCTGCTCATGGTACACACGGGGCGCGAGTCCATCAAACTCGCCCCGCCGCTCAGCATCAGCGAGGAGGCAATGCTGGAAGGCCTGGACGTTTTCGAGGAGTGCACCGCCCAGGCGGTAAAGGAGCTCTGCTGAAATGGTTCTTGGTATCCGCCATACAGGGATCGTGGTCACGGACCTGCGTCGTGCTGCGGCATTCTACGCCGAGACGTTCGGTTTTGCCGAGGTTTCCTCGGCCAGGGAAAGGGGAGGTTTCATTGAGGGGCTGGTGGGGCTCACGAACGTCGAACTTACATGGGTAAAAATGACGGCTGAAGACGGCTCGCTCCTGGAACTGCTCCAGTATCACTCGCCCCGCTCTCCCGAACGCCCGGGCCTCCAGGAGGCTAACGCGCTGGGCTGTTCGCACGTGGCGTTCACCGTGGACGACCTTGAAGCCACCCTCGATCGCGTGCAGGGGCATGGCGGCGACAAAGGCACCGGCGTGCAAGCCTCGCCCGACGGCAAGGTCCTCGTCGCCTACGCAAGAGACCCGGAAGGCAACATTTTGGAACTCGTCGAGGAAAGACGAACTGAAAACAACATCCCTCATTCGAATGAACAAACAACCATGGGAGACATATAATGGGCATTTTCATCATCGCTGAAATCGGAATCAACCATAACGGCGACCTCAACCTTGCCAAGGAGCTCATCCTGTTGGCCAAGGATTGCGGATGTGATGCGGTGAAATTCCAAAAACGTGACCTGGACTCGGTGTACACCAAGGAATTTCTTGATTCGCCGCGCGAGTCTCCCTGGGGCGCGACGCAGCGGGAGCAAAAGGCCGGGCTCGAATTCGAACAGGCCGAGTACGAGGAGATCGACCGTTACTGCAAGGAAATCGGCATCGACTGGTTTGCCTCCCCCTGGGACCGAAAGAGCATTGAGTTTCTCAAGCCCTTCGACCTCAAGTACAACAAGGTGGCCTCGGCCATGATGGCAGACCCCGTCCTGCTTCAAGCCATGGCCGAGCAGGGCAAGTACACCTTCATCTCCACTGGCATGTGCGATGTGGAGATGATCGACAGGGCCGTGGAAATTTTCCACAAGGCGGGCTGCCCGTTCGAGCTCATGCACTGCGTATCCACGTATCCTATGAAGGATGAGGACGCCAACCTTGCGTGCATTCAGTCCCTCAAGGACCGCTATGGATGCAAGGTGGGCTACTCGGGGCACGAGTCCGGGCTGGCCATCTCCTACGCGGCCGTGGCCCTGGGGGCCACTTCCCTGGAGCGGCATGTAACCCTCGACCGTGCCATGTATGGTTCCGACCAAGCCGCATCGCTCGAGCCAGCGGGCCTGCGCCAGTTGGTGGGTGCCGCCAGGAAGATCGTCAACGCCCTCGGAGATGGAACAATAGGCATGATCGAGGCGGAAAAACCCATCGCCTCCAAACTGCGGGAGCACATTCCCGGCTACAAATAAAGCGACGCAGCCCCATGGACAAGGACTACACCGAGCTGGTGTACGCGCAGTCGCGTACGCCAAAGACCGATTACCCCCGGAGGCTGGCCCGCCATCTCATGGAGCGTTTCGGCATGGCTCCGGGGCAGACTCTGCTTGACGTCGGCTGCGGCCGGGGCGACTTCCTGCTCGGCTTTGCCTCGGAAGGGCTCGTGTGCTCCGGGGTGGACGGCTCGGACTTCGCCGCCGGGCAGGGCGTGGAGCGGTTGGCCATCTGCGACCTCTCGGACGAACCGCTGCCCCACGACGACGAAACCTTCGACGTCGTCTTCTCCAAGTCGGTCATCGAGCACATGTGGGACCCGGAGCACTTCGTCCGCGAGCAGCTGCGGGTCCTCAAGCCCGGTGGTCTGTGCATCGTCATGACGCCGGATTGGGCGAGCTGCATGCCGGTGTTCTACGAGGACCCCACCCACTGCCATCCGTACACGCCCGGAGCCCTCAAGGACCTGCTCCTGCTGCACGGACTGGAGCAAGTGGAGGCGGAGTTGTTCGTGCAACACCCCGGCGTGTGGGAGCATCTATCCCTGGCCGTTCTGGCCGACCTTCTCGCCTCGTTTTGCCCAACCCCGTTCATGCGCCGCTTGACCGCCGCGACAGGCGTCAAGTTTTTCCGCTGGTCGGTGGAGCGGATGGCCCTCGGCGCGGGGAGGAAGCCCGAATGACGGCGTCAGGACGCATCGGTTTCATCCAAGGACGGCTCTCCCCACTGGTGGATGGAAAGATACAGGCATTTCCGGCGGCCCACTGGAGGGAGGAATTCACGGTGGCGGAAAATCTTGGAATTGCGCTAATGGAATGGACCCTGGACCAGGATGGGCTTCACTCCAATCCGTTCACCACTACGGAAGGACAGCGCGACATTGCCACACTGTGCCTCCGCCATGGGGTGCGCATACCGAGCGTGACTGGGGATTGCTTCATGCAAGCCCCGTTCTGGAAGGCCGAAGGTGCTACCAGGCAGGCTTTGCTCGACGATTTCCGCCTGGTGATCCGATCGGCCCGGGCCGTGGGCACAGACACGATAGTGGTCCCCTTGGTGGACAACGGATCGATCGCCAGCCGGAGCCAGGAGGACTCGTTGCGGGAAGGTCTGGACATGCTCGTGCCCCTGCTTCGCGAACAAAGGGTTCGCCTTTCCTTCGAGACAGACATGGGCCCTCGGAAATTCGCAGAATTTCTCACATCATTGGACCCGGAGCTGTTCGGGGCCAATTATGACATCGGCAACAGCGCAGCCCTGGGGTTCGGCCCCAGGGAGGAATGGGCGGCTTATGGTCACCGGGTAACCAATGTCCACGTCAAGGACCGGGCTCTGGGCGGAACCACCGTACCCCTTGGTGAGGGTAACGCGGATTTTCCGACCGTGTTCCGCGCCATGCACAGGGCGGAATACGAAGGCAACTGCATCCTGCAGACCGCAAGGGCCAAGGACGGCAACCACCCCCTGGCGCTTGAATCGTATCGAAACATGGTTCTTCGCTGGATCGAGGAGGCGTGCACATGAACATGGGACTTGCTGGCAAACGGGTGCTGATCACGGGGTCCACGCGCGGAATCGGCCTGGGTATGGCCAGGGCATTCCTCCGGGAGGAGGCGATTGTGGTGCTCAATGGCCGGGACCCTGCCGTCCTTGAAGAGACCGCTTCCTCTCTGGCGGACGTTCCGGGGAAGGGCCAAGTCCTCCCCGTTCGGGCCGACCTGGCCGATGCCGCCGGGCGAAAGGAATGTGCGAAGGCCATTCTCAACGCCCTGGGCGGCCTGGATCACCTCGTCTGCAACATTGGCTCCGGCCGATCCTTGCCGATCCTGGAGGAGACCCACGCCGAATTTCAGAGGATGATGGAGATCAACCTGTTCCACGCCCAGGGCTGCGTAGAAACGTTTCTCCCGTTATTGGAGCGGGGTGAGGGAGATTCCATTCTCTTCATCTCCTCCATTTGCGGGTGCGAGACCTTGGGCTGCCCGGCGGCCTACTCGGCCGCGAAAGCGGGCCTCAACGCCTATGCGGGGAGCATTGCCCGCCCCTTGGGCGCTCACGGTATACGGGTGAACGTCCTCTCCCCGGGCAACGTCACCTTCCCGGGATCCACCTGGGAGGACAAACTTGAAGCAAACCCGGAAGGCGTACAGGACATGCTCGACAAGGAGGTTCCCATGCAACGCCTGGGGACCCTGGACGAGATAGCGGATGTCGCCGTGTTCCTCTGTTCCTCGCGGGCGGGTTTCGTTACCGGGGCCAACTGGATCGTGGACGGCGGACAGACGAGGAGTACATAATGCAACAAATTAATACACTTGATAAATTTCGAATTGACGGCCGGGTGGCGATCATCACCGGAGGAGCTGGCCTGCTGGGCCGCAAGCACGCCGAGGCAATCGCCGAGGCCGGAGGCTTCCCCGTGCTCTGGGACGTCGACCTCGCACGAGCTCGCGACACGCTGGGCGCGCTGCCCGGAGCTGGCTCCGCCCAACAGGTGGACATCACCGACGAAGCCTCCGTGGCCCAGGGGCTCAAAAAGGCACTCGAAGCACAAGGCCGGGTGGACATCCTCGTCAACAATGCGGCCCGGGACCCAAAGGTGGCAGCCGACGGCAAGGTCAATGCCTCGCGCCTGGAACACTTCCCGCGCAGCGAATGGGACATCGACCTGGCGGTCGGCCTGACGGGGGCGTTTCTTTGCGCCAAGCACCTGGGGGCGTACATGGCTGGCAATGGCGGCGGGGTGATACTCAACATCGCGTCCGACCTCGGCGTCATCGCCCCGGACCAGCGGATTTACCGCAAGGAGGGGCTCGAAGATGCGCTGCAGCCCGCCAAACCCGTCACCTACTCCGTGGTCAAGCACGGCCTCGTCGGGCTGACCAAGTACCTGGCCACCTACTGGGCAGGAAAAAACGTCCGCTGCAACGCATTGAGCCCAGGGGGCGTTTTCAACGGCCAGCCAGACGATTTTGTGAGTCGGCTGACCAACCTGATCCCGATGGGCCGCATGGCGGCGGCGGATGAGTACAAGGCTGCGGTCCTCTTCCTGACCTCGGACGCCTCGTCCTACATGACCGGTGCGAACCTCAGCATGGACGGGGGACGTACCTGCTGGTAGGCGGGTGAAGAAACATCATGCATCCTCTTGTTTCCGTCATCATCCCAACGCACAACAGGGCCGACCTCCTGCCCAGGACGGTAGAAAGCGTCCTCGCCCAGCATTTCGACGACTTTGAAGTGCTCGTAGTGGACGACGGGTCAACGGACAACACCGCCGCAGTCATGGAGTCCATCCATGATCCCCGTGTACACTACATCCGAAACGAATGGACCGGGCACCCTTCCATAGGCAGAAACACGGGCATCCGGGCCTCGCGGGGACGACTGCTGACCTTTCTGGACTCCGATGACCTCTGGCTGCCTGACAAGCTCTATGCGCAAGCCGACTACCTGGCGCGCAACCAGGACCGACATTGGTGTTTCACCCATTTCCACTTCATGGAACACGAGACCGGAAGCGTGACCCCCCGGGACATCCCGTCCTGCCTGCGAGGCGGGGACTACTCTCCACGCGATCTGCTCCGGTCCAACTTCATCGGCTCGCCGACGCTGATGATCCGTCGCGAGGCCCTCGAAAGTTGCGGCGCATACGACGAAGCGGCTGACCTGCGTTTCGTGGAGGACTGGGAATTCTGCCTGCGCCTGAGCGCGCTGCAACCAGGGGGGCATTTACCGGAGGCGCTGGCCCTTTACCGCCGCCACACCTCCGCAGCCACCCATGCGCCAGATCCTCTGACAAACGGCATGCGCTGCCTAGCGGCCATGGAGACGGCCGTGAAGCGAAACCCCGACATCTACGCCCGGCACTACCACCACGCCGCCCGCAGCATCATCCCCCCCATGGCCAAGAGCCTGCTCCTGCGTGGCCGTGGGGCCGACGCGGCAAAATTGCTGGACCGGGCCATGAAAAGTCCCCTTCGCACGCCCAATCTGGCATTCTACCGTGCGCTGGCTGCCCTGCCGGGCGGCATGCTGCGCCCTTTGCTGACCCTCAACCGCAGCCTCAAGGCCGCCATCGGACATTGACCATGCCTGCTCTGCCTACCGTCCTCGCCACAACTTCATCCTTTGGCCTCGCCTGCACCGAAGCACGCGAACGCCTCGAGGGCTCAGGATTCGCCCTCGTCACCAACCCGCACGGCCGAAAGCTGACGCAAGCGGAGCTGCGGGAGCTGCTCCTTAGCCACCGCCCCATGGGCCTTCTGGCCGGTACGGAACCAGTTACCGGATCGGTCCTAGAGGCGGCAGCGGATTTTCTCCGCGTGGTCTCCCGTGTGGGTGTGGGGTGGGACAACGTGGACCGCAGCATGGCCGCCCGGCTCGGTATTCCCGTGCTACGCACGGAAGGTGTGCTGACGGATGCAGTAGCGGAGATGACCTTGGGTTTCATGCTCAACGCCCTGCGCCTGCTTTCGCTGCAGGACAGGGATCTCCGCGCGGGCAACTGGAAAAAACGGATGGGATCGCTGTTGCGCGCCAAGACTGTGGGAATCATCGGTTTCGGAGCCATTGGCCGCCGTGTCGGGGATCTGTGTGCCGCCTTCGGCGCCCGCGTACTGCATTGCGATCCCCTGCCCGCACCGGATGCCCCTGGAGAACGGTGCGAACTGGATGAACTCCTCACGCTGGCGGACGTGGTCACCCTGCACGTTTCTGGCAGCGAGCGCTTGCTTGGCAATGCGGAGCTTGACCGTTGCCGCCCGGGAGCTATCCTGATCAACACCGCCCGGGGCGAACTGATTGATGAACACGCATTGGCCGAACGCCTTGCGGACGGCCGCCTGGGGCATGCTTGTCTGGACGTGTATGAACGGGAACCGTACCAGGGCCCTCTGGCTGGGCTGAACAACACGACCCTTACGCCTCATGTGGGTTCGTACGCCCTGGAAGCGCGCGCAGACATGGAACGGCTCGCCGTGGAGAATTTGTTGTCCGCGCTACGGGGGGACGCATGACCCGGTGGCAGGCCTTCGTCTTCGATTTCGACGGCGTGCTCGCCGACTCGGTGGAAGTCAAAACCAGAGCCTTCGAGCAACTCTATCTTCCCCATGGCCCTGATGTTGCGGCCCGTGTCGTCAAACATCACCGCACAAACGGCGGCATGCCTCGCCGGGAAAAATTCCATCACTACCAGTACGCCTTCCTTGGCATTCCGGCGACAGCTCCGGACCTGGACAGGCTTTGTACAGCTTTTTCCGGTCTGGTGGTGGACGCCGTGTCCTCTGCCAAGGAGATACCTGGAGCGGAGGCGTTTCTTCGACACTGGAGCAGCCTCATCCCGCTTTACGTGGACTCTGCCAGCCCGGACAAGGAGCTTGACGTTATCCTGCGTCGACGCGGCCTGGACCACTTCTTTCGCCAAGTGTACGGGTCAAACGGAAACAAAAGGGAAAACCTCGCAGCCATCCTGGACCATGGTGGATACACGCCTGACCGAGTTCTCTTTTTCGGAGACGCCACAAGCGACCTCAAGGCGGCTCGAACCTGCGGAACGGGTTTCATCGGCCTTGGAGCCGCGCCGACATCACCCTTGGCAACCCTCGCCGAAGCGATACCGCTTTTTGGCGACTTTCATGCAATACAGGCCCACCTCGGAGGAACACCGTTATGATCGCCGCTCTGATCATGGGACGCAAAGGCAGCACCGGCCTGCCCGGCAAGAACACCATGCCCGTACTCGGCCGCCCCCTGGCGGAGTATGCCCTGCTGGCCGCCCGCCACGCCAAGCGCGTGGATCGTACCTATCTGACCACGGACGATGAACGCCTCATGGAGCTCGGAACACGGCTCGGTGCGCGCATCATCGAACGTCCATCCAACTTGTGCACCAGTCAGGCCCTTGGCGAGGACGTCTATCGCCATGCGCACTCCGTGGTTACGGCCGAGGCCGAACGAGAGCAGACCTCTCTGGAGCAGGTGGCCCTGCTCATGTGCAATGCAGCCACGGTGCTCGCATCGCAGATCGACGAAGCGGCCGCCGTCCTAGACGCCAACCCAGAGTACGACTCCGTGGTCACCTGCTCGTGCATGAACATGTGGTCCCCGTTGCGTGCGCGCCGCGAGGACGAGGACGGCCTGCTCCAGCCCTTCGTCCCCTTCGAGACCTTCGGCGACCCG
>JBFWJM010000011.1:0-24054 GCA_050253205.1 Desulfovibrionaceae bacterium | reverse complement strand
GACGAGCACCTGGAGAGCCTGTTCCTGGAGGTGCTGGAGGCCGTGCACCAGTTGGAGGAAACCGGCATCGCCCGGCTGCACGAAGCCATCGCTCCGCTCAAGGATCACCTCATCGCGGCGCTGGACGAGCAGAACACCAAGCACCTGAAGACCGCGCTCATCCTCCTCGACCTCATCGAGAAGTCGCCGCTGTACCGCTGATACCGAAGACCCTCCCTTGAAGGGGTCGCCTTCCGCGCGCTTCTCGTCTATCCTCCCGCGCACGGAGGAAGACGGCATGGACTATCTCGACCTCGTGGCCCGGCCGGGCCAGACCGTGAACAAGATTTTCGCCCTGCTCGGGGTGCGGCTCGCCCGGGCGGACGCCGAGGGCGCGAAGCTGGAGCTGCCCTTCAGCGAGGGGCTGCTCCAGGGCGCGGGCATGGTGGCCGGGGGGGTCCTCGGCCTGCTGCTCGACGAAGCCATGGCCCACGCGGTCATCGCCCGCCTGGGCGACATGCGCGAGGCCAGGACCGTGACCCTGGACCTGAATGTGCGCTACCTGGCCGCCGCGCGGCCCGGCAAGGACCTCGTTGCCACGGCCCGGGTGGAGCGCGAGGGCGCGTCCGTGTTCTTCCTGGAGGGGGAGGTCCGCTCGGGGTCCGCCTTGGCCGCGCGCGGCACTGCCACCTTCCTGGTGAAGCGCGCGCCAAGGCCGGGCCTCCCGCGAGCAAGTGATCCTTGATGCAAAAATGCCCGGCGCGGAAACGCCACGCCGCGGAAACGACCCCGGGGCGGCCGCCCGCCCTTGCCGATCCGCCTTTCGTGCTTAACTAGGGGGCCATCCGTTCCACCAGCGCCCCCGCGAGCCGGGGCAAGGAGCAACCCATGACCACCACCGATTCCGTGCTCATCGTCTGCCCGCACTGTGCGGCCATCAACCGCCTGGACCCGGCCCGCGCTGGCGAGGCCGCCTGCGGCAAGTGCGGGGGGCAGGTCTTCCCGGCGCAGGTCTTCGAGCTTGGAGCGGCAGCCTTCGAGCGGAACATCGCCCGCAACACCGTGCCCGTGCTCGTGGACTTCTACTCCCCCAGCTGCGGCCCCTGCCGCATGATGGCCCCGCAGTTCGCCGAGGCCGCGCGCATGCTCCACCCGGCCGTGCGCCTCTTCAAGGTCAACACCGCCGAGGAGCAGGCCCTCGCCGCCCGGTTCGGCATCCGGTCCGTGCCCACGCTGGCGCTCTTCGTGAACGGCCGGGAGGCCGCACGCCAGCCCGGGGCCCTGCCTGCGGCGGACATCGCCCGCTGGGTCCAGGCGCAGCTGTATGCGCACCAGGCAGGCCAGGGTGCCGCCCGGGGAGCGGGGGCATGAAGCCCCAAGGCGCGCCCTCCCCCGAGCTGCTGGCCCGCGCGGTGGACCAACTGCGCAAGGCGCGCTCCATCGTCGCCTTCACCGGGGCGGGCATCTCCGTGGAATCGGGCATCGCGCCCTTTCGCGGCGAGAACGGTGTCTGGAACAAGCACGACCCGGAAAAATTCCACAAGCGCTACTTCCTCGCCCGCCCGGCGGACTCCTGGGCCACCATCAAGGAGGTCTTCTACGACCACGTGGGCGACGCCAGGCCCAACGACGCGCACCGCGCCCTGGCGGACCTGGAACGCGCGGGCAGGCTCGATGCGGTGATCACCCAGAACATCGACGGCCTGCACGCCGCCGCCGGGAGCGAGCACGTCTTCGAGTACCACGGCTCCCTGGACCGGCTGGACTGCATGCAGTGCCGCTTCAAGACCCCCCTGGCCGAGGTTTCCCTGGCCACCCTGCCGCCCCCCTGCCCCATCTGCGGCGGCCTGCTCAAACCGGACATCGTGTTCTTCGGCGAGCCCATCCCCGAGGAGGCCATGCGCGGCGCCCTGGAGGCCGTGGAAAACTGCGACGTGCTACTTGTCGTCGGTTCCACGGGCGAGGTCCAGCCCGCCTGCCGCCTGCCGCACATCGCCAGCAACCGGGCCGGGGCCATGGTCATCGAGGTGAACGTGCACCCCTCGGCATTCACGGACAACGTGACGGACATCTTCCTCCAGGCCCCGGCGGCCCGGACCCTGCGGGCGCTGGCCGACGGCGTGCTGCACGGCTGAACGCGGCAAGGCACGTCCTGCTGCCAGAAACCATCCAAAATGATTTGAAAAACGTCTTATGACGATTCGTATTACGATTCGTCATCCTTCAGCGTGGAGAGCTCGGGCCCGCCCTGCCCCGGGGTGAGCGCGAGGATGCGCCTCGCCGCGCCCGAGAAGAGGTCGAGCCGGTGGTGGGAGATGACCAGCAGCTGCACCCCGAGCCGCTCGGCTATTTCGGCAATGAGCCGCATGAACACGGGCACCAGCTCGGGCTTGAGCCAGCAGTCCTGCTCGTCGAGCACCAGAAACGGCCTGTGGTGCTCCGGCTCCAGCTGCGAGAGGGCGATGAGCCGCAGGCCCACGGAGAGGATGTTGGCCACGGAGCCGCCCTGCCCGGTGAGGATGTCCTCCACGTTGCCCTCGTCCCCGCCGGAGACGATCTGGAAATGCACGTTGAGCCGATTGCCCTTGATCTCGCGCACGGTGGTCACGGCGCGGTCCTGGCCCAGCACCTCGCGCACGGCGTGGGTCAGGTTGGCCTCGATCTCGTCGAGAATCTCTCCGAAGAGCGCGGAGGCCAGCTCCTCCATGCGTTCCGTGGCCAGGGGGGCGAGCTCCAGGAAGGCGCGCACAGCGCCCAGCTCCTCCCGGGCCCGGGCGTGGGCTCCGTGGGCCGCCTCGGCCAGGGCCGAGAGGCGCGTGTGCCTGCGTTCCAGCTCGCGCAGGGAGGCGGTTTGCCCTGGAGCGGGGCTCGCCCAGGCGTCCATCTAGCTCCGGCCCCCGAAGCCGTTGCCAGTTCCGTTGCCATTTCCGCCGCCTTCGCCCTCGCCGCCGCCAAAGCCGCGCTCCACCTCGGCCAGGGCGCTGCCCACGGCCGCCAGGTGCTCGCGGTATTCCGCCACCATGGCCGCATTCTCGGCGCGCCGCCGCTCCAACAGCGCGGCCAGCTCCGCCGGGTCCGAGGTGCCGTACTCGGCCTCGGCCCGGGCCTTCAGCTCGTCCATCTGCCGGGTCAGGTTGGCGGCGTCCTGCTCTGCGCGCAGCTTTTCGTCGCGCAGGCGCTGGTGCTCGGCCTTGAGCCCGGCCAGCTCCCGCTGGAGCCGGGCGTCCTCGCCGGAGCCCCCGTTCGGCCCCTGGCCGTTGCGGTCCCGGCCCCCTCCGTTACGATCGTTCATCGACCACCTCCTCGTACAGCTTCCAGATAAGTTCGGTTTCGGGCCGCTCGGGGTTCAGGTTCGCTTGCAGAAACTGCTTGAGCCCCGTGCCCTCCTGGGTTCGCCGCCAGGCCAGCCGCTCCAGCCCCTCCAAAAAGCGGGACTCGGCCTTTGCCTCGTCCTCCTCGGGGGGGAAGTCCTGCCTCGGAAAGACCTCGTAAAACGCCAGGTGCTCCACCTCCCAGCGCTCCAGCTCCTCGCAGCCAAACGTCCAGGCATGGGCCGCTGGCCTGCGCTCCAGGGAGCGGCGCGAGAAGGTCAGCCGGGTGATGTTCCCGGGGTTGGCCCAGGTGGTCCCCCCCTTGCGCACCGTGGGCTGCGGGCGGTGGATGTGCCCGTTGATGACCCAGTCCACCCCCGGTATCTCCTTGATGCGCTGGGCCTTGTCCGGAAATTCGGGGAACTGGATGTTGTGGTGCGAGAGCCAGAGGACCTTTTCCGGCGTGGTTTCGTCGCGGGTGAACATGGCGGGCAGCTTGAACCCGTCCGGGCTGGCGCAGACCAACGCCCGGCCCTCGGTGGTTTGCAGCACGAACTGCGGCCCGGCCTCGTGCATGAGGCGCACGGCCCCGGCCGCGCCAAGCACGGCCAGGGATACGTCGTCCGTGAAACGCGCCTGGTATTTGTCGTGGTTGCCCACCAGCACCCAGGGCAGCGACGGGCGGAACAGCTCGATGAGCTCCACCAGCAGGGAGTTGGAGTTGTCCCTGGGCCAGTGGAAGAGGTCGCCCAGAAACACGGGGACCATGCCCGTCTCTGCCGCGCGGTCCAGGCAGCGGCGCAGCTTGTCCATGATCTGCTCGCGGTAGCCGGGCAGGCGCTGGCCTGGCGCGGCGTCCGCCACGTGCGGGTCCGCGATGAGAAACAACCCCCTGGCCGTGATCTCGGGCAGGCTCATGCGCCCCCCATCGCTGATTGGTCCCCGGGCACGAGCCGCGCGCCGCAGAGCGGGCAGTCGCCCATCTCCTCCATGCGCCGGGCCAGGAGCGCCTCGTGCTCCTCCAGCCGCAGGGCGCACTCCCGCACGGCCCCGGCCTGGGCCTCGGCGCGCAGGGCCAGGGCGCGCATCCGCTCCACGAGACCCGAGAGGGCCGTCTCGTCTCGCAGGGCCGGGGGCTCCTGCGGAAGGCGCAGCGCCCTGGCGCGCCGTTCGCACGCGTCCTTCAACCGCCGGGTCCTGTGGAGGTTGCCGGCCGTTTCCGCCAGGCGGGCCGTGTCGTGGAGGGCTGGGGGGTCGGCCAGGGGGGCCAGCGCCGCGCAGCCCGCCCGGGCCCGGCCCAGGTTTTGGCCGAAGCGGCGCACGGCCTCCAGGAGCTGCGCCAGGGGTGCGGTTTCGTGGCCCCGGGGCGGTTCGGCAAGTGCGGCCAGGGCCCCCCCGCGCCGACGCACGCGCGCCATTGCCCGCTCCAGTTCCTCCATATGCACGAGGGCCCGCTCCAGGGCGGGCAGCTTCCGCTCGCGGTATTCCAGCTCGGCCTCGCGGGCGCGGGCCTCTTCCAGGCGCAGCTCCAGCCCGGGCAGCGGGGCCAGGCGGTCCAGCTCGGCCTCGTGCCCGGCCAGCCGCCGCAGCAGGCCGCGCTCCTCGGTCTTGGCCTCCTTGGCGCGGTTCTTCAGCAGCTTCTGCATGGCCAGCAGGTGCGCGCTCTCGGTGGAGGCGGCGAAGAATTCGGCCATGCGAGCGTCCGCGCTGTCGTCGTCCAGCAGGAAGATGGGCTTCTTCTGGGAGCTGATGTGCACGTCCACGCTCTTTTCGCGGCCGGACTCCAGCTCCACGGGGTCGAGCCGCAGGAGCGCGCGGACCTCGTCCGGCACCTGGCCCTTGCGCAGCTTGTGGAACCCCTCGGGCTCTTCCCCGCCCTTTCGCAGTATTTCGTAGGAGACGCTCTTCTCGCGTCGGATCCAGGTGATGCGGTGCCCCTCGTCCAGCTCCACGCTCACCCGCGCCTCCCTGGCGCCGTGGCGAATCCAGTTGCGCGGGGCGGGGTTCTGCGCCAGGCAGCGCAGCCCCTCCACAACGGCGGACTTGCCGCAGTTGTTGGGCCCGGTGAGCACGGTCATGCCCTGGCCGAGGCGCACCACGGTATGCTTGTGGGCCAGGAAGTCTTCAAGCGTTATGGTATGGATCATGACGTGTTACGGCTGTCGCTGTCCTGTTGGAGGCGGAGTGAAGCACCACCCGCCCATGCACTACGGGTAGCGCGGCTTGTCCTTGATGAAGTCGTGGTATGCCACAACCCCGATGGCGCGCATGCGCTCGTTGTTCTTTTGCCAGCGCCGCATCAGCTCCGGGCCGAACCCGTGCTCCACGCAGGGGAACGCCGCGCACTGGAAGCAGAAGTCCACGTTGTGGTCCTTTGCGCAATCCGGGACGCGGCAGGCCTGGAACAGGCAGCCCGAGCCCCGGCACCCGGTGCAGGAGCCGGAGGCGATGTGCTCCAGCAGCCTGCGGAAGGCGGGGTAGTCCGCGTAAGCGGGCTGCATGGCCGCGAAGCGCTCGGCATACGGCGCGAAGTTCTCCCCCAGGGCCTCGGCCAGCAGGGCCGCGCCCTGCCGGGCCCGGCCCCCGGCAAAGGCCACGCACGCCCCGCAGTGCAGCCCGCAGGGGGCCACGGCCCGGAGAATGGCTTCAGGGGTCTTGCCTTGCATGAGCTGTCCCTCCCTGCCGGGCATTGCACCGCAAGTGAGGGCAAAAGGCAAGGGCCTGCGGCGAGAGCCGGGTTTCCGGCCCCGTGCCTGCATAGAGCACCAGCGGCGGCTCCACTGCGAGCCCGGGCCCGCCGCCCTTGCGCGCCTCCAGCAGCAGCATGCGTGCGGGCTTGTCCGCGCGGGAATGCACGAAGCGCAGCCGCTTGGGCTCCAGCCCGGCCGAGGCGCAGGCCGCCAGCACCTCGGGCAGCCGCTCGGGCAGATGGACCAGGGCCAGCGGCGCTCCCCGCTTGAGCAGCCGCGCTGCCGCAAGGGTGAAGGGTTCGAGCCCGTCCTCGTCCTCGAAGCGCGCGCCCTCGCGCACCGGGTCCGGGCACGTGCGCCCGGAGCCCCTGCGCCTGTAGGGCGGGTTGGCCACGGCGAAGTCGTATGATTCCTGGGCAACCCCCGGCGCGCGGGCAAAGGCGGCGACATTGGCGACATTGGCCACATCGCCCAGCACCACCTCGAAGCGGCCCTCGAAGCCGAACAGCGAGCGATTCTCCACGGCGCAGGCGTGGAGCTCCGGCTGGCGCTCCACCCCGGTCATGGTCAGCAGGGGGCGCTCCAGCAGAAGAGCCAGGGCCACCACCCCGCACCCGGTGCCCAGGTCGAGGCCATGGACGGGCAAGCCGGAGCGCCCGGCGGGCGGAAGGGCGAAACGGGCCAGCAGGAGCGAATCGAGAGAAAAGCGGTAGCCCCGCTCGGGCTGGGCCAGCCCGCGTGGAAAGCGCGCCGCCGCCCCGGCGTGGGTGTCGTCGCCTGTGCTTTGGTCCTTCATGGCGTTCCTTTCCAGCGGCCTCAGTTCCCTCGCCCCCGCAGGCGACCCGGCAACCGCCCGGAAAGCCGCCTGCCGAGCACGTCGAGCAGCACCACGGCGGGGCGCACCCCGAGCAGCCGCGCGCCGCCCAGGTAGGCCGCCACCCAGGCCGGGATCATGGCCGCCCAGAGCCAGGACGTGGTGCGCGTGGCCCAGGCCCCGGCGAACACCCCCGCGGAGAGCGCCAGGGTCCACCACAGGGAGCGCGGCACCAACCGGACGGGCTCGCCCGTTTCCGTGCGCTCGCCCTCCTTGCGCCGCAGCGCCAGACCGAGGAGCACGGCATTGGCCGCAGAGGATATGCTCACGGCCAGGGCAAGGCCCACATGGCCCAGCGGAAGCATGAGCGCCCAGCCCAGGCACACGTTCAGCAGCAGGCAGAGCACGGCCACCCGCACGGGGGTGCGCGTGTCCTGCCGGGCGTAGAACGCCGAGACCAGGGGGCGGCTCGCCGCGATGAACGGCAGCCCGGCCGCGTAGGCCACCAGCGCCGTGCTCGTGGCGGCCACAGCCTGGGGGGTGAAGGCCCCCCGGCCGAAGAGCAGGTCGATGATGGGCCCTGCCAGGGCCGCGAGCCCGGCCGTGGCGGGCAGGGCCACGAAGAGCGTGAGCCCCAGGGCGGAGCGCAGGGTGGCGAGGTAGGCGGGGTCGTCCCCCTCCGCCACCAGGGCCGCGAGGCTCGGCAGCGCCGCCGTGCTCACGGCCACGCCGAACACCCCCAGGGGGAACTGCACGAGCCTGTCCGCGTAGTAGAGGTAGGAGACACTGCCCTCGGGCAGGAACGAGGCCAGGAGCGTGCCCAGGAGGATGTTCAGCTGGTACACGGCCGCGCCGAACACCGTGGGCAGCATGAGCCAGGCCATGCGCCGCACCCCGGCGTCGCGCCAGGTCCATGCCCCGCGCCAGGTGAACCCCTGCCGCCGGAGGAAGGGCTGCTGGAGCTGCCATTGCAGCACGCCCCCGGCCAGCACGCCCCAGGCCAGGCACACGGCCACGGGCAGGCCCAGGTAATACCCGGCCAGGGAGGCGGTGATCAGCGCCACGTTGAGCAGCACCGGGGCCAGGGCAGGCCCCAGGAAGTGGCCCGACGCGTTGAGTATGCCCATGCACAGGGCCACCCCGCTGATGAGTATGATGTACGGGAAGCAGATGCGCAGCAGCAGGGTGGTGGCGGCGTAGAGCGCGGGGTCGTCCGTGAAGCCGGGGGCGATGGCCCAGACGAGCCCCCCGGCAAAGCATTCCACCACCAGGGTGACGCCCACGAGGATGGCCGCCAGCCAGGCCAGGGCCGAGCGGGCCATGGCCTGGGCCGCCTGCTCGCCCTGCTCCGCGCGCACCTGGGCGAACACGGGCACGAAGGCCATGGTCAGCGAGCCCTCCCCGAAGAGCCTTCGCAGAAGGTTGGGGATGCGGAAGGCCACGAAGAACGCGTCCGCCATGGCCCCGGCCCCGAGGGCGAAGGCCACGATGACGTCCCGCACGAAGCCGAACACGCGGGAGACCAGGGTCGCCCCGGCCACCACCAGCGTGTTTTTCGCCATCTCCCTGGTTCTGTCGTTCATCGTCGGTCTCCGGGTCGGTCTCCGGGTCGGTCTTCGGATAGACTTCTGGGCCTCGCCTGGGCGTTATTCCATTTTAGACTTTTTGTAGAATTTATCTAATATTTAATATTGTTGTTGTTTTTAGATCATGCGCCTTCCCCGTTGCGGCTCGTCTTGAAGGGAGACTCACCTCTGGCACTTGGGGCAATGGCTGGTGGTGCGCCCGGCGACTGTGGATTTTAGCAGTATGGACCCGCAATGCACACAGGGCTGACCGTGGCGGCCGTACACGCGAAATGCGTTCTGAAACGCGCCCGCGTTGCCGCCGGAGTCGCGGTAATCGCGGATGGAACTGCCGTTTTCCGCAATGGCCTGCAACAGCACGTCCTTGAGACAGGCGTGCAGGGCTGCAAGCCGCGCACGGGAAACGTCGCACCCCCGGGCCGAGGGGCGTATGCCCGCGCGGAAGAGGGATTCGTCCGCGTAGATGTTGCCCACGCCCGCCACCACGTGCTGGTCGAGCAGCAGGGCCTTGATGCGCGTGCGGCGGCCCTTCAGCCGGTCCACGAAGTCTGCGGTGCTCATCTCCAATGGTTCAGGCCCGAGATTCCTGTAAAAATCCCACAACTCCAAGGTACCGGGAAGGAACGCACCCATGGTGCCGAAGCGGCGGACGTCCGAGAACACGAGGCGGGAGCCGTCGGCAAGCTCCAGGCGCACGCGGTCGTGGGGGCCGTCCTCGGGAAGGGGCTGGTGCACGAGCCGCCCGGTCATGCGCAGGTGCACGGCGAGCGTGCGCCCGCCGGTGAGCGCCAGGAGCAGGAGCTTGCCCCGGCGGGCGACCCCCTCCACGGCCCGCCCCTCCACAGTGCGCGCAAAGGCTGCCTCCCCGCCCAGCAGTGACGACGGCCAGACCGCCTCCGCGCTGCGGATGGCGCGGCCCACAAGCGAGGCGGCGAGCCCCCGGGCGATGACTTCCACTTCGGGCAATTCGGGCATGAACGCTTGGTACCCGAAAAGAACGGGCCTGAAAAGAACGCAGGTGAGCCCCCGGGCGAGGAGGAAGGAGGGCGGCTACTTTCCCGGGCCGAGGAAGGCGGCCAGGGCCGCGTCCAGCGAGGCCGGGTCCGCGCCGATCCAGTAGACCCGCTGGCCCACGCTGCAGATGACGTGCTCCTGGCCCATGCCCGGAACCACCCAGACCCGCGTGCCGAAGGCCTCGCGCTGCGTTGGCTCGCCAAAGGGGGAGCCGGGCATGCGCACCATCTTCTCCAGCATCACTGCCACCTGCTCGCGCGCTCCGGCCGCGTTGCCCGCACGGGAAATCCACACGGTCATGGGCCCGGGCGCGCCCACGTAATGGCCGATGGCCGCATCCTCCATGGGGATGGCCTTGGAGTGCAGGCGGTCCACGGCCTGGCGGGCCTCGTCTCCGGTGAGGAGCTGGTCGAGCCGCAGGCCCTCCACCCGCTGCGGGAACAGCGCGGCCAGGCTTGCGGGCTCCTCGGGCGCGAAGCAGCAGGCCGAAAGGGCCAGCGCCAGGCCGCCCAAGGCGAAAAGGAACACCGCCCGGAAAAGGGTTCGCGGTCCGGTCATGACGGGTTCTCCTCCGTGGGCGTTTTGTTCTGCATGGATTCTGCCTCGCCGCCAGCGGGCCCGGCAGTGTTGCCCCGCTCACTGCGCCCGTTCATGGAGTCCATGCCCCCTGAAGATTCCGACGCCCCCAGCGAGCCCATGTCCACGCGCACGCGGACCACGCCCGCAATGCCCACGGATGCGCCCGAGCGCTCCACCTCGAACACCAGGGAGCGGTTCGTGTCGTGGGCGAGCTTGCCCGCCCGGTGCAAGTCCATGAGCCCGCGCACTTCGACCCCCTGGGCCGAGAGCAGCACGTCCCCGGGGCGCAGGCCCGCCCCGGCCGCACGGCCTGCGGGCGTCACGTCCGTCACCGTCACGCGGCCCTGGCGGACCTCAAGCGTCATGCCCATGCGGCTCGCGTAGTCCGCCGGGCAGTAGAACGCGACCTGCCCGCCCGGGGCGAAGTCGTACACGTCGCGCACTGGGACAAAGGCCTCCACCCTGGCCCCAGGGTCCAGCAGGCGGATGCGCCGGGGGATGCCGTCGCCGCCCTCCACGTGCCCGGCTCCGGCCAGCACGAGCACCGGGCGGCCCGTCCGCTCCCGCAGGGCCACGGCCCGCTCGGCCATGGTTGATTCCCAGGCGGACTGCACCAGCACGAAGCGCTCGAACCGCTCCTCCGAGGGCTCCAGACCCTCGTGCATGGCAAAAACAGCACGCAACGTCTCCACGGTTTCCGGCAATTGACCGATAATGCTGGATGCCACGTACTCACGGTCTTCGGGCGTGAGGGATTCGAGCCCACCCTCGCCCAGGCGGCGCACGGTGTCGCGCGGGACGTTCAGCGCGCCCACGGGGAGCGAGCGCTCCTGAGCCAGGGCGAAGAGTGGTTCGAACAGCGCGTAGGGGTAACCCCAGGTGGCGTTCCAGTCGAGCTCGCGGTCCAGATCTTCGGGGGCAATCTCCCCGGCGTTGAAGCGGTCGAGCACGGGTTGGAGGTTCGCTGGGACCATCTCCAGGCCGATGGCCGGTCCCGGCTCGCCGGGTTTTGCCCCCGCCTCGGCCAGCCCGCGCGCCACGCGCTGCTGGATGTCGTGGTCGCAGGCGTTGCGGTGGCCCTCGCCGAGGACCACGTACTCCGCCCCGGCGGCCAGGGCCAGGGCCTGGTGGAAGGACAGGCGCTCCCCGGAGGAGGAGAGGAACTCGCCGCGCTCGGGCAGGAAGGCGAGGGTCAGGGGCGGGGCCTGCTTTGCGGCGCAGCCGGAAAGCACAGCCGCGAGCAGGATGCACATTGCGAGGAGCGGTAAACTTTTTTGTGGAATCTGTCTCATTTCATCCCTTTCTGGCGGTCCGTTGCGGGTCGTTCTTCGTTCCAGGGAGCGTACCAGATGGCCATGGGGATGCCCAGAAGATCGGCTTGCCGAACTCCGCCAAGGGAGACCAGCCCCCCGCGCCGGGCAGAGAGGGCCAGGGCCAGGGCGTCGGCCGCGTCGTCCCGGGCCGCCTGCCCTGCGCGAAAGGCTGAAGCGGCGGCGGTGAAAAATTCCAGCACGGTGGCAAACCGACCCCGCAGCAGCGCGGCCCGGTCCGCAGCTCCCTCGGCGGTCTTCTTGTTCGCCGGTCGGGGCCCGCCGCCCATGGCCCGGAAAGCCAGCTCGGGGTGCGCCTCGCGCAGCCGTTCGCGCACCAGGGGTTCTGAACGAACAAAGTCGTCCAGCTCGCGGATTTTCGGCATGATGTTGAAGGCCTGTATGGAGAGCCCCCGGCCAAGCACCCGGCGGTTCATGGCGCAGGCGGCCTCGTGGGTTCGCGCTTTCAGGGCCTCGCGGCACGGCGGGGAAAACACGGAACTGCGCCGTGGGCCGAGGTGTTTCCTGGCCAGGGCGTCACACTCCCGCACGGGGTTGTCCGGCCAGGGCAGGCCCATGGGCATGTCCACCAGCACGAGCGCGGCCCTGCTGGCCAATCCTTTCCAGAGAGCTGCCATGGAGGGCCAGAGAGAGCACTCCCACTGCTCGGCGCGACCCGGGGTGGGCATCGGGCCCAGGCTCACTGCCAGCCAGCCCGCGCGGCAGCCGTCCACCCCCACGAACACCTCTCCCGGGGGCGGCCCTTCGGGTCCGTGGCAGGCTAGCAGCGGTTGCATTGTCCCGCGTCCTCGTTCGGATGGTGTCTTCTCACTGCCGGGGGTGCTTCCGCCCTCGGCCGTAGCTCAGGCCGATCATGAGTCATCAGGGGTCAATCATGGCGGATATGCACGGAAGGTGCAACGGGCCGCGACGACTCACGCGGCAGGCGATGTTCTGCGAAAATCTGCGGGCGGGAGCCCCTGCCCTTCTCGTGCATGCCCACGGGATGTATCCCATTTTCGCTTCGGAGCGAGCTCGCCGTAGGGTTCTGCGCAAGGAACAGTCGGGCAGCATGCACGCGACCATGGCCAGGGATTCACCTTGGAAGGCGGCCCGTTTTTCCCGCCGGGGAATCATGGAGGTGCAGCTGGAGCTCGCGCTACAGCGACATCACACCTCACCGCCTCTTCCTCTCTTTTCTTCATGGAGCCACGCCCCGGGCGCCCTGCCGAGGATTCGGCGCAGGGCAAGCGAGGGCCAGGCGCAAGCAACCCCCGGACCCGCAGCGTATTCTTATATACGTGAGGGGGCCGGGGGTTGCGCGGCAACGACGCCATCGCGCCGCCATGCGCCGAATCCTAGTCCCAGGAACGCTTGTCCGCGATGGGCCTGATCTGCGGCGGCAGGGTTCCGGGGTCGAGCACCTTGAGCACGGGGCGCAGCTTGATGCGCTCGCGGAAGGTGTGGAGCAGTTCATCCTCGCGGCGGAAGGCTCCGGCCTCGATGTTCAGGACCATCTCGTCCACGCCGCCGGGGTTGGTAACCTCGATCTGCCAGCGCTTGATTTCCTCGAACTGGGCCATGACCTGTTCCACCTGGTGGGGGTAGACGAACATGCCCTTGATGCGGGCGGTGGTGTCCACGCGGCCGACGATGCCGCCCAGGCGCGGGGAGGTGCGGCCGCAGGAGCAGGGCGTGCGCTCCAGGTAGCCGAGGTCGCCGGTGGCCAGGCGGATGAGCGGGTAGGTCTTGTTGAAGGCGGTGACCACGATCTCGCCCACTTCGCCGTCCTTGAGGGGGATGCCCGTGTCGGGGTGGCAGATCTCCACGAAGGCGCGGTTGGAGAGGTGCAGGCCGTTCTTGTGGAAGCATTCGTAGCCGATGCAGCCCACGTCGGCGGTGCCGTAGCCCTGGCGCATGATGCAGTCGAACTTCTTCTCCAGGGTGGAGCGCATCTTCTCGGAGAACTTTTCCCCGGTGACGAAGGCCACTTCCATGAACAGGTCCTTGCGCAGGGAGAGGCCCATTTCCTCGGCCTTCTGGGCGAGGTGCATGAGGTAGCTGGGCGTGCCCACGTAGCCGGTGACGCGCAGCTTCTGCATGATCTCGATCTGGCTGGAGGTGTTGCCCGGCCCGGCGGGCACCACGGCGCAGGAGAGGTTCTTCAGCGGCTCCTCGAAC
Source organism: Desulfovibrionaceae bacterium (assembly GCA_050253205.1). GTDB lineage: Bacteria > Desulfobacterota > Desulfovibrionia > Desulfovibrionales > Desulfovibrionaceae > JAHJKV01. Next base: position 10,590 of record JBFWJM010000011.1, on the reverse strand, counting down.
ATGAGCCCCGCAGGGGCGAGGTGGTAGTTGAGGGTGATCTGGGTCACGTCGCCGGAGCGGAAGCCCGCGGCATAGAAGCCCTCGGTCCAGCCCCAGTAGTCGTCGGCGCGGTCTTCGGGGTCGAAGATGGGCCCGGGGGAGAGGAACACGCGGCGCAGCTCGCCGAGGTCCTTGGTGAGCAGCCCGCCCAGGCGCGGCCCCATGGACTGGAGAAAGATGAGCTCCTTCTTCTTGATGATGGGGATGTGCTTGAGGTCGGAGAGGGTCTTGAACTTGTCGACGTTGAACTGGGCGCGGTCGAAGCGTTTTTTGACGTCCTCGGAATAGCGGTAGGCGTAGGTGAGCAGTTCCTTGAGCTGGAGCTGGTAATACTGCCTGCGCTCGGACTCGTCGAGCACCTCGCGCCTGGAGTAGATGCCCTCGGTGCGGTCTTTTCTGGTCATATGTCGGTCTCCTTGTGGTCTGGGATGGGCCCGTGGGCCGAGAGGAGACGGGAGCGTAATGCAGCCGGGGGATTATGGCAAGGAAAATTTGATTTTTTATGGCATTCCAGTTGATTAGGTGGCGGTAAAAGTCTAGAAAAAAATTGTGGCAATTGCGCTTGACAGGTCCGTGCCCGAAATGTATCTAGACATTCCTCGTTTGGAGGGTCGCAAGGGCCGTTAACTCAGTCGGTAGAGTATCTGCCTTTTAAGCAGAGAGTCATTGGTTCGAGCCCAATACGGCCCACCACGGACGTCCCCATCGTCTAGTGGCCCAGGACGCTGGCCTCTCACGCCGGTAACAGGGGTTCAAATCCCCTTGGGGACGCCACCAAAAGCAATGGCGGTCAGGAGCAATCCTGACCGCCTTTTTCGTTTGGCTTTTTTACCCTTTCCTTGCCTACGATACTTGAGCCGCCTTCGGGCGGTTTTTGTATTTGTTATGGGAGGACCACCTCCTTGCCACCCATAATATCGAAGCGTATCTATTTCCAGTCGGCATAATGCAAATATAGCTAAGCCTGATCCAACAAGGAGCACCTGATGGATTCACTTACTATCAGACGCCTTGCGTCTCGATTCGATGAACTCAGCCACGGGACCACTGAGGAAAACATTGAGTTTTGGTTCGCCAGGGACATCCAGGAACCTCTTGGCTATGCTCGATGGGAAAATTTCCTGAACGCGATCCACAGGGCTATAGACTCGTGTAATACCAGTGGTGCCAATCCTGATGATCATTTTCGTGGCGTCGCGAAAATGATTACCCTCGGCAAGGGAGGGCAGCGGGAAATCACGGATTTCATGCTTACCAGGTATGCCTGCTACCTCATTGCCCAAAACGGAGACCCAAGAAAAGAACCTATCGCTTTTGCGCAAAGCTACTTCGCGATTCAAACCCGCAAGCAAGAGCTTTTGGAGGAACGCATACGGCTTCATGACCGTCTTCACGCGCGAAAGAAATTGACGGAATCCGAAACCGAACTTTCCCGCTGCATTTATGAACGCGGCGTGGATGGTCGAGGGTTTGGCCGTATTAGGTCCAAGGGTGATGCAGCGCTCTTTGGGGGCAACACCACCCGGCAAATGAAGAACAGGTATGGCATCACCAACTCACGTCCTCTTGCCGACTTCCTGCCAACCGTCACCATTGCCGCCAAGAATCTGGCCACAGAGATCACGAACCATAACGTCCAATCCAACGAACTTCACGGAGAGCAGGAAATCACTCGTGAACATGTTCAAAACAATACGAGTGTTCGCAGCATGCTCGGTGAACGGGGAATTGTTCCGGAAGAGCTTCCAGCCGAAGAGGATTTGAAGAAATTGGAACGGAGAGTGAAATCGAGTGCAAAACGCATTGAAAAAGACTGCCCAAAGCTGCCCGAGGGCTAAACTCGGTTCAAATTAATTTCCTTGGGCGCACCGTAAAAACAGAGGAGAATGGGCGTGATCGGAATCAGCATCGACCCTTACGCAATCGCAAAGGATGCGGCCAGCTTCATCCGTGACAAGATCAAGGATGATCCCGAGCTTCGGGAAAAGGTTTTTGAGCTTAATGAGGCCCTCCTCAACCTCCACAGCCAGAACATTGAGTTGCGTGGTGAGGTTGAGAAACTACATGCGGCCCTTAAGCAGCAAGGTGAGCTTCGGTTCAATAAGAATTACGGAACATGGGAAAAAGAAGTGAACGGAGAAGTCCTCCAGCATTGCCCGAGGTGTAAATCAAGCGGAGAACTTGTCCCTATGCAAGAGACCACACATGAGTACGTCTGCCGCTCATGTGGGAACAAGTGTCCCAGACCTGAAAACCCGCGTCATGTCGTTGTCGCATTGAGCCGAGAATAAATAAGACGTAAATCAGGACGTAAAAAATCCTGATTCCTGCTCCAAGCCCGTATGTCGAGCCACGGTGAAATGCGGGTTAATGCGGGGAGTGCGCTTGGTGCCGTGTCCTCTCACGCCGGTAACAGGGGTTCAAATCCCCTTGGGGACGCCACCGAAAGCAACGGCGGTCAGGAGCAATCCTGACCGCCTTTTCGATTTGTCGCTTGCCGCCAGGGCGTTGCCGTCAAGTCATGGCCGCACAAGCCCGTACATGTACCAACGACTGCAACCTCTTCGTCACCCTTCAATAATTGCCCAGGCGCGTCCTCCATCGTACCCTGCGATAAAGGAGGAACGATGGGCGCACTGAACAAGAATCTGGTCCGCGCGATTTTGGAAATCCTCGCGGAAGCGAACGGCAATTTCACCTCGCTCGAATTCGGACGCCTGCCAGATTATCCGCCGCAGGATGTACGCGGATACTTGCTGGTCATGAGCGAAGGCGCACTCGTCAAGCTGGGTGAGCCAGTGGACGCGCCAAGAGAAGACCTCTACCCGTTGAAGGTTCGAATCACCTGGGGCGGATACACCTGGCTGGAAAGCAACCCGCAGTAGCACTACGGAATGCGGGATAAGAAAAGCCCCCGGACCTTTCGGTCTGGGGGCTTTTGGAGCGGAAGCGAAACAGCCTCCCCTCGACATGCGAGGGCTAGTTGTTGCTGCTGAAGAGGAGGAGGGCGTCTTCAAAGTCGTTCGCCTGGGCGAACGTGGCAGCAGTCATGTAGTTGTTGTAGCAGGCGCTCAAACGAATACGAATAGCCTTGAACATGTCGGGTCTCCTGAACGGGGTGTTGTGTTTGTGCCGATTGGGTGTCCACTCCCTCACAGCTGACTTCCCCTAAGCAACGTGCGTGCCAACATGTTTTCTTCAATAATTTCAACTAGTGAAAATCCCATCCCCTTTCCGCACGGCCACCGACTGTTGCAGTCTGCAATGCATATTCTGGGTAATCAATTTATTTCAAACTGTTAGAAACTATTGCACCGTGCAATATCTATTGCATCATGCAATATCTTCCCCCAGGCGCTTGAGCTTGCGCCAGAGGGTGATGCGGTCGATGCCGAGCAGCTGCGCCGCGTGGGTCTTGTTGCCCCCGGCCCGGTGCATGGCCCGCTTGATGAGCCGACGTTCCATCTCCTCCAGCGTGCACAGCTCGTCCTCCTCCGGCTCCTGGTTCGTGGCGCAGCGCAGGATGTTCGAGGGCAGGTGCTGGGGTTCGATGCAGTTGGCCTCGGCCAGGATTACGGCGCGTTCGATGGTATTGATGAGTTCGCGCACGTTGCCGGGGTAGTCGTACACCCGCAGCAGGGCCATGGCCTCGTCGGAGATGGCGTCGATGTTCTTGTGGTACTTGGAGGCGAACTTGGTCATGAAATATTTGCAGAACAACGAGATGTCGTCCGCGCGCTCGCGCAGCGGCGGAATGGAGACGTGGATCACGTTGAGCCGATAGAGCAGGTCCTTGCGGAAGGTTCCCCGCTTCACCTCCTCCTGGAGGTTGCGGTTGGAGGCGGCGATGACGCGCACGTCCACCTCCACCTCCTCGGTGCCGCCCACCCGCAGGATGCGCCCCTCCTGGAGCACGCGCAGCAGCTTCACCTGCGAAACCAGCGGCATCTCACTGACCTCGTCCAGCAGCAGGGTGCCGCCCGCAGCGGTCTCGAAGATGCCGGGCTTGCGCCTGCTGGCCCCGGTGAAGGCGTCCTTCTCGTGGCCGAAGAGCTCGTTGCCCAGCAGTTCGTCCGTGAAGGAGCCGCAGTTCACGGCGAAGAATCCCTTGTCCGCCCGTCTGCTGTTCTCGTGGATGAGCCGGGCGAAGAACTCCTTGCCCACGCCCGTCTCTCCTTCCAGCAGGATGGTGCACTCCAGCGGGGCCACCTTCTGGATGAACTCCCGCACCTCCTCGATGGCCGGGCTCTTGCCGATGATGGTGGAGCGGCGGCTGCCCTCCACCATCTCGCGCAGCTCGGCCAGCTCAGCGCGCATGATGCAGTGATCGCGCACCTGCTGGAGCAGGGTCTTGAGGAAGTCGAGGCGGTAGGGCTTGGTGATGTAGCGGTACGCGCCCATGCCCACGGCTTCCACCGCGCGCTCCACGGAGCCAGAATCCGTGAAGATGACCACCAGGGTGCCGGGGTTCCTCGCCTTGGCCGCCTTGAGCAGCTGGAGCTCGCCCCGGCCGCCGGTGTGCAGGTCGCTCAGGATGGCGTCGAAGTTCTCGACCCGGATCAACTCCTCAGCCTGTTCCAGGTTGGAGCAGGTCATGACCCCGAAGCCCACACTCTCGGCCACACGGGCCAGGCGGGCCTGTTGTTCGGTTTCGTCCTCGATGATCAGCAGCGTGAGTATGGCGGTCATGGGCACAAGAGGTAAAAGAAAAGCCGCTGGCCCGCAAGGCGCGGCCGGGCCGGGCGGAAAATCACGCCCGGATCATGGCACCGGGCCCGTGGTTGGGGTAGACATAATCTGCCGCCCCATGGGTGATGGCCCGCCCCGCGCCGCGCAACAGCCTGGACCAGAGGGAAAAACCTCTATACAAGGGACGCTGGTGCACGAAAAACGGAGGACGACATGCCCCCCACCTCAGCCCAGGACCCGCAGGAAAGGGTCAGCGAGCGCTTCCGCTGCGCCGACCTCAACCACCCCGTCACCGCCATGCTTTACGAACTCGCCCTGGCCAAGGAGCACGAGCAGTCCTCCCTGTACGAATTCGGAGCGGGCATCCGGCGCATGGAGTTCCCCGATTCGGCCGCCTTTGAGCGCCAGGGCAAGGAAAGCCTGCTGCCCCTCGAAACCATCCGCGACCGCATCAAGCTGCCCACCGTGCCGGGAACGGTCTTCCGGCTCATGGAGGCCCTGGAACGCCAGGCGTCCTCCGAGGATCTGGCGGACATCATCCGCCCCGACCCCAAGCTCACCACAGCGGTGCTCAGCCTGGTGAACAGCCCCATGTACGCCCTGCCCTTCCAGGTGGAAACCCTCTCCCGCGCCATCACGGTCATCGGCACCAGGGAGATCTCGGCCCTGGCCCTGGGCACGAGGATCATGGCCATGTTCGAGGACACCACCCCCGAACACTTCCCCATGGACGCCTTCTGGAAACATTCCATCGCCTGCGCGGCCCTGGCCAACGACATCGCCCTGATGTGCGGCAAGCCGGAGCCCGAGCGCTACCTCGTGGCCGGGCTGCTGCACGACATGGGCCGGGTCATGCTCTGCACCCACGCGCCCGAGCGCTGCGCCGCCGCCCTGGCCCTCTCCCAGAAGCGGACCATGGGCCTGCACGAGGCCGAGCTCTCGCTCTTTGATGTGGACCACGCCATGATCGGGGCGATCTTCTTCAAGGAATGGGGGCTGCCGAGAAGCATCGTGCAGTCCTGCCTGCACCACCACAACCCGGCCGTCTGCCTGGGCAAGGAGCTGCCCGAGGTGATCTTCGTGGCCAACCAGATCGCCTCGGCCCTGGGCCTGGGGTGCAATCCCTATTATTCCATGGACGACCCCGGGGAAGCCATCTGGATCAGCATCGGCCTCGACAAGAAGGAGCTCGCCGCCCTGCTGGACAGCGTGGAGGATCGGCTCTGGGCGCTGTTCTGCTCGCTGTTCCCACAGTCCGGCGAATGCCGCCTGCGCTGAACCACCAACACGAAAGGACTCCCGCGTGATCGATCATTTCCGGCTGCTCGCGGACTACAACCGCTGGGCCAACGAGCGCCTCGTCGAGGACGTGGCCCCCCTGGGGCCCGAAACCCTGCTGGCGGACCAGGGCGTGTACTTCCATTCCATCATGGGGCTGCTGCGCCACCTGCTCGTCGTGGACGCGCTCTGGCTCGGGCGCATGGGCCTGGCCGTGGATGCGCCCGCATTTCTTTCCGAGGCAGCCCCGCCAGACCTCGAAACCTTCCTCCCCGCGCGCCGCACCCTCGACGAAACCATCATCTCCTTTGCCCGGGGGCTCGTGCCGGAGCGCCTGGAGGAGGTGCGCCGCTTCAAGACAACCGAAGGCACGCCAAGAGCCCTCGCCATGCGCCTGTGCGCGGCCCAGCTTTTCAACCACCAGACCCACCACCGGGGCGAGATCCACGGCCTGGCCTCGCGCCTCGGGGCCCGCTGCCGGGACATCGACCTGCTCTACTTCGCGGAAGATTGACCAGGGTCTGGACATTGCCCGCCGGAGACCCTCCCCGCGCCCCTTGCCCCTTCGTGTGACGGCGCTCTCCACGAAATAACCTATGTTTTTTGTGGAAACCGGGCAGAAGGCTCTTTTTGAACAGCAACAGCGCACGATGCCAAGGCAACACGCCCATCAAGAGGAGAAAATCTCTCAATCTTCCTCAAAAACCCCGCCTGCGCGCGATGATACGGTTTCACGGATCCTACGGCTGCGATTGACCTGTTGTTTTTTCGTGTTATACTAAACGGGGCAACAGTAACACCCTGCCGCCACTTGATTGTTTCTTCAGCTTTTCGCCTACCCTGCTTTTCGGGGCGCAGCTTCGGGGGAATCCACGGGGCCTTCGCGGGCCTTGAGCCTTTCGTGATACTCCTTGGCCATGAGCCGCGTGGTGTTCAGTTCGACTTCGAGCTTGACGTTCTCTACGTTCAGCTCGCCGATCCTGCCCTGCAACTCGCCGAACCTCCTCCAGAGCTGTCGGTTCTCGGCCACAAGCTCGCGGCTCGTCCTTCGCTCCTCACGCAGATCGTCCTGCAATGCCGCGCAGCCAGGACAGACCGCCGAGGCAGCGGCGCTCCGCAGCGGAGCTTCCTCGCCCCCCTCGTACTTCGGCCCTTCACCGACCAGCAGCCACCGGGGGCTTATTCCAAATTCGGTACATATCGAAGCGAGCATTGCCATTGTTGGTGTCGACTCCCCCCGCTCATACCTTCCCAGCGTGTTTACGGAAACACCGAGGAACCTGGCAAAGCTCTCGCGGGAGACGACCCCCCGAGCGGCCTTGAGGCGTTCCGACGCGGACGTGTCCAATTCAACCTCCAAAGTTGGAACGGAACCAGGACAGCCCAGATCACCAACCTACGCCAAATTGCCAGACAACCAAAATATTCCATTTTTTGGAGATAAAAATACCAAAAAGGGTTGACCGTCTAGCAAAAATGGCATAGATAAGCATGGTGGGCAGTCAGCAAAGCAACCAAATCAGGGAATGGAGTCTAGGTGACGCGGCTCCAGGGGTCAACGCCCGACCCCGCACCCGTTTTGGATAAGTATTGTCAATCCGACGAACAAGACCGACACATTAGACAGCAATCATTCCTGGACACGCGCGCAACGGAACCAGCAGAATTGTTACGATGTTTCCCCTGCGGCGCAGCTCCTTGTCCCATCCTATCAATGCCGGGCCATCTCGTTCGGGACACCACTTGTGCCTATGCCCCGTTAATGTTATTTTCTGGCGTCCTGTCCGTCGCGTCGTAGCGATGCGTTGCGCCGTGGTGGTCTTACAGAGGGTAGAGGGCCCGTCATCCCGTCCCGGACCGCTGTTTATGCGGCCGAGGGCCCGTTGGAACGTGCGTAATGGCGTACGCTTTCGGATCCTCACGTCTTATCGAGGGGAACATGGTACACCGACAAGGGCTGATCGTCGCAGCCTCGGGCCTGCTCGGTGCCGGGGCGCTTTGCCTGTTATGCACCCTCCAGAAGGAGATTCTGGGCGATCCCCTGATCCCGGAGGCCTACGTTGTCCCTGTGCTTTTCGGGCTCCTCTCCGGAGGGGCGCTGAGCTGGTGGTTCCTGCGCTCCAGGGACCTCCAGCGCAAGCTTGAAGCGCAGGTGGCGGAGCAGGCCAAGCGCCTGCGCAACATCACGGTCATGGCCCCGGTTGGTTTCTTCCAGGCCGAGCTCGACGGCACTCTGCGCTACGCCAACGCGCGCATGGCCTCCATGCTCGGCTACGGTGCGCAGGAGCTCGGCGGCGAGTTCGGCTCCGTCACCACGCTCTACGTCAACCCCGGGCACCGGGAGAAGCTGCTGGCCGAGCTGCACGAACGCGGCGAGGTGCTCGACCGCATGCTGCCCCTGCGCCACAAGGCAGGGCACACCGTCTGGTTTTCCGTTTCCGCGGCCATGAACCGCAACGGCGGCGGCCCGCACACCGAGGGCTTCGCCCTGGACATGACCGCCCGAAAGCACGCCCAGGACGCCCTGGCCGAGGCCAAGCTGGCCGCAGAGGCCGCAAACGCCGCCAAGACGGCCTTCCTGGCCAACATGAGCCACGAGATACGCACGCCGCTCAACGGCATCATGGGCATGCTCCAGCTCATCGGCGAGGGCTCGGGAGACCCCGCCCAGGCCGAGTATGCCCGGGCCGCGCTCAAGTCCGCCCGGCGGCTCACGGCCCTGCTCTCCGACATCCTCGACCTGGTGCGCATGCAGGAGGGGCGCATGGCCCTGCGCTGCCAGCCCCTGGACGCGGGCCAGACCCTGCGCCACCTGGGCGACCTCTTCGCGCCCACGGCCCGGGCCAAGGGGCTGGAGTTTCACGTGCGCGTGGGCGACGACCTGCCCGAAGGCCTCTGCGGCGATGCCACCCGCCTGCAACAGCTGCTGGCCAACGTCATCGGCAACGCCATCAAGTTCACCGAGCACGGGCGCGTGACCTGCGAGGCCGTGCCCCTCGGCTCCAACAGGCCCGACAGGGCGCGGGTGCTGTTCACCGTCAGCGACACGGGAGTGGGCATCAGGGACGAAGTGCTGCGCAGGCTGTTCGAGGCCTTTGCCCAGGAGGACTGCAGCTTCACCCGCAGACACCAGGGCGCGGGCCTGGGCTTGAGCATCTGCCGCCAGCTCGTGGATCTCATGGACGGGCACATCTCCGTGGAGAGCGAGCCCGGCAAGGGCACCTCCGTGCACCTGGCCCTGCCCTTCCAGGTGGTGCCCGAGGTCGGTACCCGGGAGTTCCTGGAGGAACTGCACCTGCCACCGGGCTGCAACGTGCTCCTGGCCGAGGACGACGGCCTGAATCAGCTGGCCGTCTCCAACCTGCTGGCCCGGCGCGGGGCCTGCGTCAGCGTGGTTTCCACGGGTCGCGACGCCCTGGCCATGCTCCGGGAACATCGCTACGACGTGGTCCTGCTTGATCTGGAAATGCCCGACCCGAGCGGGCTGGACGTGGCCCGGGCCCTGCGCTCCGGGCTCGCCGGAGAGGCGGCGGCATCCACCCCGGCCATCGCCCTCACCGCCTCCGCCGAACCCGAACGTCGGCGCGCCGTGTTCGAGGCGGGCATGGACGACCACCTGCCCAAGCCGGTGGACGTCAACGCCCTGGTGGCGGCCATTCTCAGGTTGCTGCCAACGAATGCGCGCGAGATGGCGGAAACGAATCCCGAAGGCTGAGAACGCCTCGCGGACGAAGCGGGAAGATCACTCCCGGACCCATATCTCCCGCCCCTGGGCACCCTGCTCCCCGCCTTCGTAGGCCCAGCGGCCGCAGAGCCCCTCATCGCAGGGCACAAGCCGCGTGGTGCCGCGCTCGGAGCCGTCGGCGTTGGTGAAGGAAAAGACCGCCGCATCGCCCCCGGGCTCGATCTCCCCCTCGCCGTGGTAGTCTCCGCCGTCCATGGCCGCCACGAACGAGCAGCGGCTTCCCTCCACAACGATGACGGCCCGGCCCTCGTAGTCCGGCGCGGCGGTCTCCGGCGTTTCCGGCTCCCAGCCCGCCACCTGATACTCCCCGGCGAATTCCTCCTGCGCCAGGGCGACCCCGGAGGCCAGCCCCAGGCACAGCACCATGACGATGGACAACTGCCGCAGCATGCGCATGCTCCTCTCCTCCCCTTGACGTTTCCGGGCGGGCACACAGGGCCCGGCATCCTTTTTTCTATACGCGGGGCGGTCGCAAATCAACAGGAATGCGTTCTTGAATCCGATACGCGAGATGGTGTATTCTCGATCCGGCCGCGCGCGGCGCGGCAAACCCCGAACCCGGAGAACGCCATGCACCGCCTCACCGCCCGCATCCTGCTGCTTGCGGTTCTCGTCGCGCTGCTTCCGCTGCGCCCCGCCCTCTGCGCGGAGCCGGAGCTGCCGCGCGGATTCGCCTACGTGGACGAAGCCGTCCCGGGCATCGCCCTCGAAATCCGCTACTGCACGACACACAACTTCCTCGGCACGCGCGTGGATGGCTATCTGGCCCCGCGCGCCATCCTCACGAACGAGGCCGCGCGGGCGCTCGGCAGCGTGCAGCAAGACCTCGCCCCCTTCGG